>JASEGU010000020.1 GCA_030017835.1 Actinomycetota bacterium
AAGTGGCCGCCTCTTCAAAACCACTAGATGTCAGGTAAGCTGTTGACTAGTACATTTAAAGGGTTGTAAAGGTCTCGGTCTCAATACCGAGAGGCTTCGCTATATGCTCGGACTCTCCGATCTCGCCTTGACCTACGGCATGGTCGCCGCCGCCCTCTCCAACAAGATTGCCATATCGGATGGCTATAGGCTGGCCGCCGAGACCGGAGTTGAGATATATCCCATCCTGGGCGGCGGCTCGCTCCCCTTTAGGGGCAATTTCTCACCCGAAAATATCGATAACGTGATAAAAGATTTTGCCGGAACCCGGACGCTAACCATCCAATCGGCCTTAAGATACGACCACGGTTATGAGGCGACGGCCCTGGTGGCAAAGGTTTTGGCCGAGCGCCTACACAGAGTCGCCCCGCTCAGACTCAGCTCGGATGATAGAGAGATGGTCTTAAACATCATCGCCGTCTTCGTCAAGAACTATCTTAGCTCCTTCTATGATCTTATGGAGGTGGCAACCAAGATATCAGACGTTATCCCGGGCCAGCGGGATCGGCTGGCCCGAAAGAGCGACGTTGGCTACGCAAGGGATCTTCCCCATCCGGTGGAGCTCGCCGATACGCTCAGCGACTTGGAGTTGGCCGCCGAGATACGGAAGATGAAGAGGGAGGGCGCCCCCGAGCTCCCCAGGGCCATATCATTTACGGCCTCCCTCTACAGCATCGGTCTTCCTCCCGAGATAATTGGGGTGGGCAGGGGCCTAAGGGAGGCAAAGGAGAGATACGGGGTTTCCTCATTCGACTGGTTGCTCGAGAATTATCACGGTTTAAAGAATAGTATCTCTTTTGCCTGCCGCTTTGTTCATCTCAAAAACGCGGCCGAATTCTTGGCCCCGAGCGTCATCGCCCAGGCCGAAGAGGATATCGCCCTTATCGACGAGCACCTTGGAATAGCCTGCGCCAAGGAGACCGGCAAGGATAGGCTCTATCAGACTATTTTGGAGACGATGAGACCGATGCTCGGTCAAGTCATCGGGATAGAGGGCGACGCTATCATAAGCGACGAGGGCTTGGAACTCAATCTGGTCAACGAATGGATCTTGCGCCTGGCCAAGATGAGGGGCAGCCTCGGCTAGGATGAGCCGCCCCTCTTAGGTATCGCTTCTGGCCGCAGGCTTTAGAATTGGACGACGATGCAGGTTAAGGTGCGGATGACCCCTTTTATCTTCTGTATCTTCGAGACTATCAGGCCGCCCATATCATCGAAGTTTTCGGCTTCGACGAATGCGATAGCGTCGTAGGGGCCGGTAACCCCATCAACCGATTTGACGCCGGCGATCTTTCGGGTCGCCTCGACCACCTTGGCGGCCTCACCGGCCTCGGCCGTGATCATGACATATGCTTTGACCATTGCTTACACCTCCCCCCTTCAGGCTCAAATATCTTCACCATCTCCCTCCATCTTATCGATATGGCCGATACTATCCTTTATGATTATCTCGGTTCCAAGCCCCTTGGAGATGGCCGAAAGTCTCTTCAATATCACCTCGGCCTCCTCGCCTTGGACCACGGCTGGAGAGCCGTTATTTGCCAGGTAGACCGGGATTATCTCTATGCTCTTTGTTCCCGCTTTATCGATCATAAGGTCGAGGATGAAGGCCTCGCCCGTCTTTCTGCTGAAGTGATCAAAGACGAAATCACCTAGGCTATAGGCTATTACCTTGCCCTTGTAGGTCTCTATGCCCTGGATGACATGAGGGTGATGGGCAAAGACGAGATCGGCCCCGGAATCTATCGAGAGCTTGGCAAGGGTTCTCTGGTAGGCCAAGGGATAGTCCTTGTATTCCATGCCGAAGTGATAAGAGACTAAGACGTAGTCAAAATCGTCTCTTGCCTTCTTGATCTCCTGGATGATCGGATCAAAAGGGGGGCGGGCAAAAGCGACTCCGGCTCTCTTCTCATCCGGCATGAAGCCGTTTGGGACTATCTGGGTGAAGGCGAGGACCGCGACCCTGTTTCCGGCCGCCTCGAGTTCGGCCGGTCTGAAAGCCTCTTCGATATTCATCCCGGCTCCGGAGTGAGCGATCTTAAGATCGTCCAAACTGGCCAGTGTCTCGGCCAAGGCCTCACTACCGTAGTCGAGGGCATGATTGTTGGCGAGCGATACGTAGTCTATCCCGGCCCACTTTATCCCCTCGGCCGCCAAGGGGGAGCCCCTGAAGGTTACGTCCTTGACCAGCCTTTTTCCGCCCACCGCCAAGGGCGACTCTAGGTTTGCCAGGGCGATATCGGCCTTTTCAAGGATATCCTTGACGCCGGCAAAGGGAGCAGTTGGGCCCATCTCTTCGATCAGGGCTTTAACCTTGCGATCGAGCATGACGTCTCCGACGACCATGACTCTTATCTCATCCCTTTGGGGTGCCTCTTCGTCTGTTTCCATCTGACCCGAGGGGGTGGCCGCAATATCTGAGACGGCTTTGGCTTCAAATATTTGACTGAGCCAAGGGACCAAAATGAATAGGGCGGCCACCGCTACGGCGATGATGCCGACTCCGACGAGGTAGGTTAGGTTCCTCTTCATCCGGGTCCTTTTCTTTTCTTTAATGAAGTCCATTCTTTTTCCCATTAATTAAAGAATAGTCCAATCTTCTTTTTAATGCAAGATAGGTGGCCATATAGTATACTATTATGTATTTTCAGCGCCCAAGCAAGTTCTTTGCTCTGTGCCGGTTGAAATCTTTGATATCGTTGAGGTCGAATGGTTGAGAGAGAAGAGTATCTAAGAAGCATATCCCCGGTCGATGAGGTCTTGGCCCTTGCGGCTGTCGAGGAGCTGGCCGAAAACAACCCCAAGGCGGTCGTGACCCAGGCGGTCCGCACGGTCCTTGCCGAGCTTCGGCGCTCCATTTTGGAGGCCAAAGACGAGGAGAGACTGAAAGCCCTCTCCCTGGAGCCGGCCGATCTCGTCCCCTTGATAACCGATCTCGTATCCGAGGTCATGTCGCCCTCGCTAAGAAGGGTCATCAACGCGACCGGTGTTGTCGTCCATACCAATCTGGGCCGCTCCATCCTCTCGCCGCTGGCCGTCGATGCGGTCTTGAGCGTTGCCAGCAATTACTCTACTCTGGAATTTGATCTCAAGGAGGGCAAAAGGAGCAACCGCCAGGTCCATATCGAAGACCTTTTGGTCACCATAACCGGGGCGGAAAGCGCCATGGCCGTCAACAACAACGCAGCCGCCGTCTTTCTGGCCTTGAGCGCCTTGGCCAATGGTAAAGAGGTCATAATTTCGCGGGGCGAACTCGTCGAGATCGGCGGCTCCTTTAGGATACCTGATGTCATGGTCGCCGGAGGCGCGATCCTCTGCGAGGTCGGCACGACCAATAAGACCCATTTGAAGGATTTTGACGGGGCCATCGGGCCTGAGACGGCCCTTCTCCTCAAGGTCCATACCAGCAACTTTGCGATGAGGGGCTTTACGGCCGAGGTTCCGCTCAAAGAACTGGTTGAATTGGGCGCTAAGAAGAATATCCCGGTCATGCACGATCTGGGAAGCGGGGTCCTGATCGATCTCGCTCAATACGGCTTGAGTTACGAGCCGGGAGTCAAAGAGTCGGTTCTGGCCGGAGCTGACATAATAACCTTCAGCGGCGACAAACTTCTGGGCGGGCCGCAGGCCGGTCTCATCGTCGGCAAGAAGGATTTCATCGAGCGCCTCAAGGGCCATCCCTTGGCACGGGCCTTGCGCTTGGATAAGATGACCCTGGCCGCCTTAGAGGAGACACTTCGCCTCTATCTCGATCCTGCCCAAGCGATCAAAGAGATCCCGACCTTGAATATGATGCTCACCCCCCAAGCCGAGCTCAAGAAGAGGGCCGATGGTCTGGCCAAGAGACTGAGAGAGGTCGGCGCGGGCCGCCTTAATGCTCAGGTCATGGCCGATCACTCCAAGGTGGGCGGGGGAGCCCTTCCCTTGGAGGAGCTGCCGACCTTCGTCGTTTCTGCCGCGGCCGAGTCACTTTCGGCCGCGGCCTTCGAGGCGGCCCTTCGAAGGGCCGAGACGCCCGTAATAGTCAGAGTTAAGGATGAGCGGGTCATCTTCGACGTAAGGACGATCCAGAGGAGCGAGATAGCCGAGATAGCCGAGGCCGTCCAAAGCATCTTGAATCTTTAAGCAGTCTTAGGGGCGTCAAGTTTGAAGAAGATAATCATCGGAACCGCAGGCCACATAGACCACGGCAAGACCACCCTCATAAAGGCCCTAACCGGCGTCGATACCGACCGCCTGGCCGAAGAGAAGCGGCGGGGCATCTCGATAGATCTCGGGTTCACCCAATTTAAGTTGCCAAGCGGTGTGATCATTGGCATAGTCGACGTACCAGGTCACGAGAAATTCGTCAAGAATATGCTGGCCGGGGCGACCGGCATCGACCTTCTTCTGCTGGTCGTCGCCACCGATGACGGCGTGATGCCTCAGACCAGAGAGCATCTGGCCATCGCCGGTATCTTGAACGTGAAGAGGGCTATCGTCGCCCTGACCAAGGCCGATCTCGTCGATCCCGCCTGGCTCGACATGGTTCGCTCAGAGGTTGTAAAGTTTCTTTGCGGGACCAATTTTGAGGGCTCTCCCATCATAGCCGTCTCCTCGGTTAGCGGTTTGGGTCTAAATGAGCTGGTTGGCGAGATAGAAGGAGTCGTGGGGGAGATTGAAGAGAGGGATTCATCTGGTAGGATAAGGCTTCCCATAGACAGGGTCTTTACCATAAAGGGGGCCGGAACGGTTGTGACCGGAACTCTCTGGTCGGGCCGGATCGGACTGGAGGATCAGCTCGTAATCCTGCCAAGGGGTTTAAGCGTTAGGGTGCGGGGGCTCAATGTCCACAATCGCCGCGTAAAAGAGGCCTTCGCTGGTCAGCGGGTAGCGGTAAATTTGGCCGGAGTCGATCCAAGTCGCCTCTCTCGGGGAGACACCCTCCTTGAGGCGGGATACTTAAAGGAGACGGATCTATTCGACGCCAAATTCCATCTTTTGGCCGATGCGGTAAAGCCGCTCAAAAATGGAAGCCGGGTCAGGATCTATCATGGGACCAGGGAGGTTCTGGCTAGGATAAAACTGCTTGAGCCAGGAGAGATCGCACCATCCAGCGGCGGCTTAGTCAGGTTCGAACTGGAATCGCCACTCGTCCTTAAGCTCGGCGATAGGTATATAGTGAGGAGATATTCACCCGTCCATACCATCGGCGGCGGCAGCGTCCTAGATCCCGCTCCCAAGAGGGGGCGCCGCTTAAAGACGGCTCTCCTTGCCAGGCTGAAAGTCATCGAAGGGGGCGAGGCCAAGGCCATCATCGAGGTGATCTTGAGAGAGTCAAATGGTCCGCTTGGCAAAAAGGATATCATGGCCGAAGGCGACATCTTAGAAGGCGACTTGGAGGTCGCCCTGACCCTCCTTGAAAAAAAGGGAAAGGTCACCCGGATCGCCGGCGACAAGGGACCGCTCTATCTCACCTCTGCCATGTATAATGAGACCAGAGAGAGGGTGGCGTCAGCTCTAAGGGATTTTCATACCAAGAATCCCTTAAGCGCGGGGATGAAGAGGGAGGCCCTCAAGGTCGAGGCGATGGCCGGCTTTGGTTCCAAGGAGGCAGACGCCTTTCTGACCGAGCTCAAAGAGAGGGCAGCGGTTGTCCTAAGCGGCGATGTGGTCAAAGATGCTCTGGTCAAAGAGGCGCTGGACGAATCGAGCGAAGAGAAGATGGAAGAGGTATTCTTCCTCATCAAAGATGGCGGGCTGGCTCCTCCGACTCTGTCCGAGCTGGAAGGCGCAAGCAAGGCTATGGCCGCTGAGCTCAAGGAATACTTACGGATATTGACTTCAGCGGGCCGGGTTGTAAGAATAAGACATGATCTCTTCTACGAGGCGGACTCGCTCTCTATGATAGAAGCCGGTCTCATAGCCCATCTAAAAGAGCACGGCCGAGTGGGTCCGGCCGATTTCAGAGAGATCTTTGGGATAAGCCGCAAATATATCCTTCCACTCCTTGAGTTCTTCGATGCGAAAAAGCTTACCAAGCGGGTCGGAAACGATAGGATCTTGAGATAGAGATCTTCTAGACCGATATTAACCTCAAAGCTCTTTTTTTGGGGGCGGATTGGTCCCTGGTGGGCCACCTGGTCTTCAAAACCATGGCAGGGTGTGAAGAACATCCCGGGTGGGTTCGATTCCCACACGCTCCCGCCAATCGAATTATTTAGTTTAAAGAAGCTTCATCGTTGTCAAACCGTGTATCTTAAATATAAAATATTATATGATGGATTTCGAAGTCATTGAGGCTTTGGCCAAGGAGACGGCTTGGAAATAAAACCAGATCACTACAGGTTAACAATCCTTTCCGCTGCGGCCGCCTTGGTCATTATGATCGAATATATCCTCCACTTCACATACAAACTCGAACTCTTCAGCGCAAATCTTCTCTTCATCCCCATAGTCATAGCCGCCTACTGGTGGGGCTTTTCGGGAGGTTTTGCGACCGGTCTCATCTTTGCCGCCCTTCACATCATATTAGAGTTACTTCTGGCCAGAGAGCCCAATTTCACCTGGATAATGGTGATGATCCTTCGGAGCTCGGTCTTTGTGATCGTGGGCTGTTTAAGCGGCCTCTTCGAAAAGGAGAGGATTATGACCATCTTAAAACTCACTCAGAAAGAGGAAGAACTGGATAGATCGAGGGAGGTCCTTCAGGATTGGAGCAAGCTGCTCGAGCAGAGGCTTAACGAGAAGACCGAGGAGATATTCACCCTCTACAAGATCAGCAAGGAGACCTCGACCGCCATGGACCTTAAGCTCCTACTCAAGAGGGTCCTGGAGATAATAATGCCCATAATCGACGCCGATGTCGGAGCCATCCTCCTCATCGATTCCGAAAATCTGGTCAAATGCTGGGAGGAGAGGGGCTGCACCAACAGAAATTGCCCCGTCTTCAAATCCACCAATTTAAAGTGCTGGGCGGCCAGTAGCAGAAGCGTGGCAAAGGAGGCTGGCTACAAGACCAAACTGAAGCGCTGCGTAAAGTGCGACATCTTTAAGAATCTCGAATTGAAACCGGTGGCGACCTTTGGTCTGGACAAGAGGGTGGCCGCGGGCTTCAAGACCAAGCTGGGCGATAGCCTTTTGGGAGAGGCCATCCTCGAGGGCAAACCCGTGATCGAACAGGTTAAAGACATCGAAGGCGATAACGGTCTCCTCGACATCTACATCGACGACATAAAATCGATAGATTTGGATGTCCTCAAAAACCTGCATCGGGTGCTGGAGGGTGACTTAGATCACGCAACCAGCGACGCCATCCTTGTCGCCGACGAGTCGGGCATTCATCTTCCAAGGACCCATGTCATCCTACCCCTATTTTCGGAGGGCGAGATATTGGGCGTCCTCTACTTCGCCAACACCCAATCCAGGGAGTATCGGGAGGATATCATCGAGATGCTGACCACCGTGGCCGACCGGATAGCCGTGGCCATCGATAACGCCCAGCTTCACAAGGAGGCCAAGACCCTGACCATGACGGACGATCTTACCGGCCTTTTCAACTTCCGCTACTTCCAGGATCAACTGAAGAAGGAACTCGCCAGGTCCAACCGGTACAAGAGACCTGTCTCTCTTATAATCTTAGATATTGACAGGTTCAAGCATTACAACGATACCTACGGCCACTGGGCGGGTAACCTGGCCATCAAGGGCCTCTCGGTCCTACTCATCGAGGGCATCAGGGAGAAGATAGACATCGCGGCCAGATACGGCGGAGAAGAGTTCTGTCTGATCCTTCCCGAAACCGGTAAAGAGGCCGCCATGGAGATATCCGAGAGGATCAGAGCCGCAGTCGAGGCCAACGACTTTGATAAAGAGGGCTTAAAGATCGGCTCAAAACTTACGGTTAGCATCGGGGTTGCGACCTATCCCTTCGATGCCGACGACGTCGATTACTTCATCAAGGCGGCCGACAAGGCTCTCTATAAGGCCAAACAGACCGGAAGGAACAGGGTGGTAAGCGCTAGGAAGAAGAGGGTCAAGGTTGAGCCGGATAAAGAGCGGGGATAATTCAAAAAATTGTGATGAAAGATAAGATGGATAAAAAGGGGGCCTAAAGGCCCCCTTTTTATCCGTTTAAGGCTTCAATATTCTGCTTTCAAGCGTCACTCGGCGGCTTCGGCTTCATCGGTCTTGCCGTTCTTGATGTGGTTTCTCTTCTTTGCCCCGATCTTCTTCTGCCCCCAGGTCTCATTCTCATAAGCGGTCCAATCAAAGTTCTCCACCCCGCCCAGCTTAGCGTTTGGCCTGGGTGTTGACCTGAAATTTTTTGCATCAACCTCCGCTTCCTCGACCTCAGGGTCATGGATCTTCAGCTTGAGCATAATCTTCTCTCCAACCCTATCTTGGATCTTCAGCTTTAGTTGGTCCTTGGACTCAATCTGTTCGGTTGTGCGGATCTCCCTGCGCATTCTGATAAGCTCATGCACGAAGGCGCTGACGACCTGACCGTGGGTTACCGGCCTCTCTCTGATCTCATCTTCGCCCGGAACCGTCCCCTCTTCGGTTTCCGAATCGGTCTCCTCCTCTTCAGATGGAATAATATCCCCCTCGGCTTCTGCCTCCTCCTCGGCCAGTCTCTCCGATAAGGGCCTGAAGGTTATTCTGGCCATGGTCGAGACGATCTTGCCAAAGAGGTTTCCCAGCCTGTAGTTGCTAAGGAGCTCGCCCACCTCATCTTCGCCATTCTTTATGACGGCGAAAGTGCCGCTATCCCCCTCGACCTTCTTGTCGGCCGGGATGACGACGAAGGTGAAGCCGAAGATGGTAAAGGCGTAGGTATTCGCCTCGACCTCCTCCGTCTCTCCTTCGGTAACGGGAAGGGTCCCCTCCTCTTCTACTGCCAAGGCCAAGGATGGCAAGGCCAGGGCCAGAATTATCATCAAGGCTATGAGTCGCTTCATCTTAAATCCCTCCCTTCGTTCTGTTTTTACAATTTCTTAAACGTCCTTTACCTCTTTAAGATACGGTCCGATAAATAGAATCGTAGATATTTTTTCTTCCTGATATTAGAATAGACGTAGTCAAATCTAGCCATATCACTTTCTTAGGCGGCCACCAAGATGGGTTATTTCCAAGAGAAGTCCGAGATCATCACCAATATCAATTGGCTCATCAGGTTGAGATGGATCGCATCCTTCTCGATATTCACTTTAATTGTCTTGTCCCAGTTCTTTATAACAGAGTCTGCGCTGATAACCCAGTTCATCCTGCTTCTTATCGCCGTCATCCTTCATAACTTGGTAGTATCCTATCTTACCCAGAGGCTTCAAAAGGACTTTACGAAAGAGGGAGCGAGGAGCCTTTCCGTCTTTCAGGCATCGATCGATCTTTTGATGGTGATCTTCCTGATCCACCTCTCCGGCGGCATCGAGAGCATCTTTCTCTACTTTTTGGTCTTTCAGATGATAATCGCCGGCATAATGCTGCCGAAAAAAGAGGCTTACCTTCAAGCCCTTTTAGCTTCCGTCCTCTGCGTCTCAATGTTCTTTGCCGAGCACTTCCGACTCATTGGCCACCTTCATGTCATAACTTCGAACCTTCCTCTGCATGGCCTCCATGCGGACCGCACCTATCTTCTGATAAAGTCGGTAGAATTTCCCATTATTCTTATGGTCACCACCTACTTGGCCGACTATCTCTCCACCATGCTCAGAACGAAGCAGGAGGGGATCAAGGAGCTGACCACCCTGATAAATATCGGCAAATTTTTGAGCTCCAGCCTGGATCTGGATGAGACCTTGAATATCATCTTGGATACGGCCATAGCCGAGGCGGGAACCAGCGCGGGAAGCGTCGCTCTCTACGATGAGGAGGAGGACGAGCTGACTTTGAAGGCGGCCAAGGGTTTCAGCAAGAGCTTTATCAAAAAAACCCATAAGTGGCGGCTAAGGCCGGGCGGGATGACCGAGGCCATCGTCAAGAACAAGAAGACCTTCGTTATTGAGGATGTCTCCAAGGAGTTCGTCTTCACCAACCCCATCGGTATCGATGAGGGTATAGCGGCCCTGATAGCCGTGCCCCTGGTCACCGAGGATAACGTGATCGGCGTCCTATACGTCGATGACTTTAAGCCACGCAAGTTTACCGAGAGCGAGGTCAGGATGGTCTCCCTCTTCGCCACCCAGGCGGCCATCGCCATCGCCAACGCTCAGCTTCACGAGCAGACCAGGAATCTGGCCATACGGGACGGGTTGACCGGTCTATTTAATCACCGTCATTTCAGGAATACCTTGGAGAAGGAGATCAAAAGGTCCGACCGCTATCACCACCCCCTTGCGCTGACCATGATGGATATCGATAACTTCAAGGGATACAATGATAGCCACGGTCATCTGGAGGGCGACGACCTCCTTAGGTCGGTGGCCGATCTTCTCTCCAAGCACGCCCGTCAGATAGATATCGTGGCCCGCTATGGCGGGGATGAATTCTCGATAATCTCGCCGGTCACCGAGAAGGAGCGGGTCATCGAGATGGTTAAGAGGATAGACCAAGAGATAGTTGAGAAATTCTTCAAAGTCAACAAGGGCTATGAATTGGTCGGGATGAGCTATGGTGTGGCCTCCTTCCCTCAAGATGCCAAGGACGCCGATGAGCTGATCAAGAAGGCCGATCTCGCTCTCTACGAGGCCAAGAGATCCAAGAGGAAGCGGATCGCCGTCTACAACCCCGCCAAATACGATTGATCCCATCACGGGTGGTTCCATCCACCCGCAAATGGCCGTGGGCTATGAGCCTTAAGATCGCAACTTGAACTATCAATTCTTATGAAACTCTAAGGAGTCTTGGAATGAGGCTTATTAAGCTTGGGAGCAGAGGCAAAGAGGTTGAAGATATCCAGTCCAAACTCGCGAAACTGGATTATGATGTCGAACCGGCCGAAGGTCAGGCCCTCTTTGATGAGAAGACCCTGGTGGCCGTCAAGACCTTTCAGCAAGATAGGGGTCTTGTGGTCGACGGCATTGTCGGTGAGGAGACCTGGCGTGAACTCGTGGAAGCCAACCTGAGGCTGGGCGATCGCCTTCTCTATCTCAAATCCCCCTATCTGAGGGGAGATGATGTCCGCCAGCTCCAGAAGTGGCTCAATCGCCTTGGGTTTTCGACCGGAGCCGTCGATGGCATATTTGGTCCAACCACCGAAGCGGCCTTGATCGAATTCCAGAAGAACTTAAACCTCGCTCCCGACGGGATGGTCGGCCGGGCGACCATGGAGGCTTTCCATAACCTAAGGAGCATATTGGACGCCGAATATAAGATCGCCTTTCCCTGGGAGGACAGGCTGAAAGGGGCTTCAGCCATCTCTCTTCTCGGCGAGCTGAAGGTGGCGGTCGATTTTGGGCACGGCTATCCGCCCGACCCGGGAGCCGTCGGGCCGAGCGGACTCAAAGAGAGCGAGGCGGCCGAGGATCTGGGCCTCCGCCTTGGGGCTCTCCTTACCATGTTCGGAAGCAGGGTCATCTACACCAGAGAGGTCGGCCAGTTTGTCGGCCTCTCCGAGCGAGCGGCCCTTGCCAATCGCAAGGGGGCCGATATCTTCATAAGCTTCCACTTGAATGGCTCGACCAACCCCAAGGCGGAGGGGACGAGCACCTACTATTTCGCTGGCGGCGACCAATACTCCAGAGCCGGCAGGGATCTAGCGACCAACATACATAACGAATTGCTTGTGGCCCTGGGCAGACCGGACGACCGCATCCACGGTAAAAATTTCTCCGTCCTTCGCGAGACTAAGATGCCGGCCGTCCTTCTGGAGCCGCTCTTCATCACCAACCCTCACGAGGAGGCTCTTCTTGCCGATGAGAAGGTTCGCCAAAGGATCGCTGTGGCCGTCTTCGACGGGGTCAAGAAGTATCTCAATTCCTAACCCAAGTTTGCCTTATCAAGGAGGTTGTGGTAGAATTTCTTGGTTATTTGGCGAACCAACTGGAGGAGATCTTATTTCAGAAAGCAAAATAGCTAACCTCAAAAAGCTCTCCATAGCGCTTCCGATAATCATCCTTACTCTAGTCTCATCCACCTTCACCTCGTTTGCCGTGCCCGCGAGCAGTCAGGCCCAAAAGCTCAAGCGGGAGCTTGAGGCATTGGACGATAAGCTGGGCATAGCCACCGAGAAATATAACGAAGTCAACTCCAATCTGACCAAGACCAAAAATGAGATAACCCAAAATGAGATATATCTCAGCAAATCCGAGCGGGATCTGGCCAATTACAGGGTGGCCCTAAACAATCGGGTCGAAGAGATATATAAATACGGCGAAATCGGCCTGCTCGACGTCATCTTCGATGCAGAAAGTTTCCAGGATCTGATAACTCAGATGGATCTGATAGAGAGAATCACCTTGAGTGACGCCGAGATGATCGAGGCCATAACGACCAAGCGGGCCGACATCGAGAAGAACAAGGAGGCCCTTAAAGAGAAGAAGAAACGCCAAGAGGAGCTGATGAAAAAGATAGGCGAAGAACGCCTTTTGATCGCCAATCAGCTCTCCAGCCGGAACGCCCTATATAACAGGATAAAAGGGGATATCTCCGCCCTTGAGGCGGCCGAGAGCGCAAGGCGGGCCATGGCGGCCGAGCAGGCCAGAAGCTCCACAAACTCGGTCTCGCGCGGCGGCAACAAGGCCGTCGTCGATATCGCCACGAGATACCTTGGGATCCCCTACCAATGGGGGGCCGACGGTCTCGATTCCTTCGATTGCTCCGGTTTCACCATGCATGTCTACTCCAAAGTCGGCGTCAAATTGCCCCACTCCAGCCGGTCGCAGTATAGCTCGGGCAAGAGGATAAGCCGCGACCAGCTGGCCCCCGGCGATCTCGTCTTCTTCGGCCGTCCCATCCATCATGTCGGCATCTATATTGGAGCCGGAAACTTCATCCATGCGCCGCGTACCGGTGATGTCATCTCCATCGATAGCTTGAGCAGCCGCAGCAACTATGTCGGGGCTTGCCGCCCCTAAGTGATGAGAGATGAAATTCATCGATGAGGTAATCACGGTCGATACCGGCTCCAAGGTCGAGCTCATCGACATCACCGAGAGCATCACCTCAATCATCGCCAAAAGCGGGATTAAGACCGGTTCGATAACTCTCTTCTCGGTTCATACTACAACCGCCCTTATAATCAACGAAAATGAAAAAGGTCTTGTAAAAGATATTGAAGATGCCATAATATCTTTTATAGGTCGGGACTTGGGTTATCGTCATAATGCAATCGACAATAATGCCCCCTCTCATATTGCGGGGGCTTTTTTGGGCAACGATTTAAGCCTTATCGTCAAGGGCGGTTCGCTCGTCCTTGGCAGAGGATATTTCTGGTCGAACTCGACGGGGCAAGGAGAAGAAAGGTAAGGCTAAGGATAAACGGTGAATAGGACGGCTCTAATCTACGATCCCGTTTTCTTGGAACATAAGACCGGCGCAAAGCATCCCGAAAAGCCGGAAAGGCTCCTGGCCGTCATGGGTCATCTCAAGGAGACTGGCATACTACCCAAGCTCGCTCAGGTAAGACCGAGGAAGGCGACGATGGGTGAGATAGCCATGGTCCACGTCAAGGATTACATCAGTGAGCTCAAGACCATGACCGATAAGGGCGGCGGCCACTTGGATCTGGATACGGTCGTCTCCAAAGGCTCATTTAAGGCGGCCTCCTATGCGGCCGGAGCCGCTCTTGCGGGAGTGCAGAAACTCTTGGACAAGGAGTTCGATAATGTCTTTGCTCTGGTCCGCCCGCCCGGTCACCATGCCCGCTCCAACTGGGGAATGGGTTTCTGTATCTTCAACAACCTGGCCATAGCGGCCAGATACGCCCAGAAGATGGGTCTAAAGAAGGTCTTAATCCTCGACTTCGATGCCCATCACGGCAACGGCATCCAGGATATCTTCTATAGCGATCCTTCGGTTCTCTATATCTCTATTCATAATCATCCCTTCTATCCGGGAACAGGCTTCTTAAACGACGTCGGCATCGGAGAGGGCAAGGGTTATACGGTCAACTTTCCGATGAGCCAGAGGGCCGGCGACGAACTATATTTAAGGACCTTCAAAGAGATAATAGCCCCGATATCAAGGCAGTTCAAACCGGATATCGTTATGATAGCGGCCGGATTCGATGGCCACCATTGTGACCCCTTGGGCGGACTTGGTCTGACTTGCATGGGATATTCAAAGATTGCCAAGATAATGCTAGAATTGGCAAGCGAGCTCTGCAAGGGCAGACTCCTCATCGCTCTGGAAGGTGGCTACGATCTGATCGCCCTCTCCTACTCGGTTGCCGCAGTCTTAAATGAGATGGCCGCTCTGGGGCTAAAGGCGGAAGACCCTTACGGTCAAGTGGTCGAAGATTTGGATGAAGATCCGGATCTCATCGAGTCCTTCAAAGAGATGCACGGTAATTATTGGAAGATTTAACTGTCGGGATGTGGCTCAGCTTGGCAGAGCGCCACGTTCGGGACGTGGAGGTCGGCGGTTCAAATCCGCCCATCCCGACCAATCTAAACATTGCGAATTTTGCGGGCAGTTTGTTTGCTCGCTCGCCCCGCCTTCGGCGGGTCTCGCTTCGCAAAAAGCCCTGTATTTCGGAATTAAATCGTAAGGTCGGACAAATTCAAATTCGGCTTTTCGGGAAAGCAAACGGCGGTTCGTTCCAATTTTTTCCGCCAATGATTTTATTTCATAAAAATCATTGGACAAAGCAAGTTTTTCGGCGTGGTGAGCGGTATTTATCCAGTTTTTCAAAGGTTCAATCCAATTGTTTCCCTTTTTGTTTCCGTTTCCTTGATTTTCTCATTAAAGCCAAGATATCCACTTGTCCAAAAG
>JASEGU010000021.1 GCA_030017835.1 Actinomycetota bacterium
GGTTATCAAGCATAAAGGTATCATATCACAGTACCAGTTAGGTAGGAATCACCTTCAGTTTTTGTTTCTAAAGATCGGCAAAACTTGGATAAAATCTGGGCCATTTAGAGGTAAACTTATTGCTTTTAGGCTGTAAAAAAGCGCTTTTCAAGAAGTGTATTGGCGCAGCAATCATCGGGCTTACGGTCACCATATTAAGCCTTTCATATTTTGGAAAATCGGTCGAATTGGCAATAGACGGGAAGGGGCAGAAGGTATTATCCTTTGCCTCAGACGTATCAGGCCTGCTCAGAGAGAGGGGCATCGAACTTGAAGAGGGCGACTGGCTAAGTCTCGATGAGTCTTCCCCTCTAAAGGTCGGCCTTCTTATCGCCTTAGACCGGGAAAAGGTCGTGGGCTTCGAGGTCGGCACCGAAAGGCTCACCCTTGCCACCACGGCAAATAGCGTCGGTGAGTTCTTGAAGAGCAAAGAGAGCGAGTTTGGCGCCTTCAACCTGACTTTCAATGACCCCAATGAGCCAATAAAGACGGGCATGGTCATCAAGGCCGTTCGCTTATACGGCTTGCCTAAGACGGAGGCTCCTTCCAAGCTGGCCTATCTGACCGACCGTGGAGCGAGGAAAACTCCGGCTCCAAGCCATGAGACCCCAAGCGATCTTAAGATAAAGGAGACGCTCACATTGACCGCGACCGCCTATACTCCAGGTTACGACTGCGGCTATATTACGGCCACCGGGGCCAAGGCCGGGTTTGGAATCGTGGCCGTAGACCCGAGAGTAATCCCCCTTGGCACCAAGGTCTACGTGGAGGGTTATGGTGAGGCTATGGCTCTCGATACCGGCGGGGCCATCAAGGGGAATAAGATAGATCTCTGCTATGAGACTTACGACGAGGCCATAAGGTTCGGCAGAAGAAAAGTCATCGTCCACATCTTATCCGACTGATCCCCCTTAAATCTCCCCTATTGTGCTAAACTCGCCCTGTAAGTGAGAGAAGGGGCGCAAAAATTGATCGGAACCCCGAGAGAGACCATCAAGATACTGAGTAAGGCCGGCATTCACCTAAGCAAGCGGCTTGGCCAGCACTTTCTCATCGACGGCAACATCTTAAAGAAGATAGTCCACTCGGCTAGCTTACGCGAAGGCGATGTCGTCCTTGAGATAGGCCCCGGCATCGGCAGTCTGACCGAAGTCCTTTTGGAGACCGGGATTAAGGTCATCGCGGTCGAGTATGACAAGAAGTTCTTTCTGATCTTGAAGGAGAACTTCGCCTCGTATCCAAATTTTCACCTGATAGAGGGAGATGCCATGAGGCTCAAAGTGAGCGATCTTCCCCTTATCCCAAACAAGGTCGTCTCTAACCTGCCCTATAATATCTCGGCTCCTCTGGTCATCAAGCTGCTCGATGAGTTTGGTTCGGTCGGGGAGATGATCATCATGGTCCAGAAGGAGATGGCGGCCCGGATGACGGCCACGGCCCACTCCAAGGATTACGGCCAGCTTTCGCTTAAAATCGAGTATCATTGCCAAGCCAAGTTGCTATTCAACGTGCCAAGGAGCGTCTTTCTTCCGCCTCCCAAGGTCGATTCGGCCGTCGTCCGTCTGGTCAGGCTCGATCCTTCCAAACTTTTGACCGACGATCCCAAAGGGTTATTTGAACTGATCGGGGTCGTCTTTGGCCAGAGGAGAAAGACGCTCGCAAATACCCTCCTCAGCTTCGGCCGCAGCAAGGATGATATTGCCCGCTTGCTGGAGAAGGTCGGCATAGATTCCAAAAGAAGGGCCGAGACCATGAGTCTGTCGGATTTTGTTGAGCTTGAGCGGGCCATTGCCGAATTGGTAAGGGGCGCAAAATAAGTATCTATCATTCCGATTCCAAAATAAGAAGGGATTTAAGCTTTGAAAACGAATAAATCAATAGGGAAATTATTATAGATCATTCTGTCTCAAGCGAAAGGGGGTGTTGTAATGTCGGATCTCAATAAATCGCTGGAGGAGCTTATGGCCATCGAGGGCGCTCTGGCCACGGCCGTTGTCGACAGCAACAGCGGAATGGTGCTCGGCAAGGCCGGAACAGGTCTTGATGTCAACCTGGCTGCGGCCGGTAACAGCGATGTGCTTAAGACCAAATATAAGGTGATGAAACTCCTTGGTCTGAAGGATAACATCGAGGACATTCTCATTACTCTGGGCGCGCAGTATCATATACTTCGGCCTTTAGAGAAGAAGCCTGAACTCTTCGTCTATATCGCTCTGGACAAATCCAAGGCCAATCTGGCCTTAGCCCGCCACAAAGTCACCGATATCGAACACACGCTCACTATATAGCGGCTTTCTGGCCTTTTTGAACCAGGATTTTTAGAGGGTGGGCCCCATTTGGGGCCCACCCTTATAATTACAAAGGCCACCTCTTTCTCTGATTTGCTTAAGCACCCTTGGGTTGTGTTAAAATTGACTCGTTGAAACGGGCTTTAGGTTCATTCGATTCTAAAATAGAGGTCAAGAACCAGATGACAAACATCCAATTCAGCCTGCAAAATGCTCTTAGCTCCTCTTCGCCACTGGCCTATCTGACCGTTTTTGCCCTCGGAGCCGTAGTCAGCCTGGGCTCCTGCGTCATCTTGGAGCTTCCCCTTCTCATGGGCTTTCTGGGCGGCGTTCAGACCAGGTCCAAGAGGAGGCTTGTCCTACTTACCCTCCTATTCGTGGGCGGCATGCTGACCACCTATCTTGCCATCGGGCTGGCCATCGGCCTCGCATCTTTGAGCCTGGCCAAATTCGCCTCCTTCAGCCGGGCCATCTTTTATGGACTGGGCGCCGTCTCGCTCCTATTCGGTCTCTACCTTCTCGGATTCATCCATCCGCCCAAGATGAATACTGGATTTTTGGAGCTTTTTGCCCGCGGACACAAGGATTATCTCGGCGCTTATCTGCTCGGGGCCATCTTCATCTTCTTTGAGGCGCCAACTTGTCCCTGCTGCGCCCCGGCCCTCATACTGATAAGCGGTTACATGGTGACGAGTGGGACTATAATCTCCGGTCTTACCCTGCTCATGGTCTATGTCCTTGGCCAGAGCGTTCCCATCCTGATTGCCGGGGTGGCTTTCGGGTGGATTAAGGGTCTCTCCGACCGTTTCGTTAGGCTACAGGAGTACCTCCAGATAGTTAGCGGGATCCTTCTTACGCTCGTAACTCTCGACCTGTTCTGGCTGGCTTAATTTTGTAAGGAGACCCGATGCAAGAGGATGGAATGGAAGAGAAAAAGGAACATTCAAAGTCAAAGACGGATCAACCTATAGCCGGATGTGGTTGCCCGCATCATCACGCGATGCGCGTTCCCTTAAAAGATCGGGCCATCATGCTTGCTCTGGTAGTGGGCGCTGTCATATTCGCGCTTCGTCCCCTCATCGCCCTGCAGAGCATTAGCCGGGCCAATTCATATCTTGAAATTGGTGACTTTGGCAGGGCCGCAGTCCATTATGAGCGGGCCATCTTCTTAAAAGATGATCTTGCCACAGCCCACAGCAATCTCGGTTACGCCTACGCTCAAGATGGAAAGGTTGAGCTTGCCAAGGCTTCCCTCTTAAGGGCGGTAGAGCTCAACCCGAGCGATCCTCAGCCCCTAATCGAGCTCATGCACATCTTGAGGGAAGAGGGCTTCATTGAAGAGGCCATAAACCACTATGAAATGGTCAAGGATCGGGTCCCCAAGGGCACCGTCCTTTTGAGCCTGGCCGGCCTTCTCTACGAAGAGGCCGGTGAGGTAGAAAAGGCCATAGAGTCCTGGGAGTCTTTTTTGCGCCTAATGCCGGACTCAAGCCTGGCCAAAGAGCATCTGGAAGGGCTTCAGGGCTTCGCCCTCAAGCCCTAAAGTTTGTCTCCGGCCGCTCTTATAACCGCTCTCATTCCTGTCCGTTTAACTCGTTCTGCTCAAGCTGGCCAATTCATCATCATTGTTAAATAAAAAAAGACTAATAGGATGGCATTCTAAATTTAATATTTGAATTATTGAAAATATTTACCAAACCCATTGATTCTCTCTGGTAGTTTGTTAGAATGAAAATCAACACATATATATCGGCATGATACTTCAAAAGCTTTAGAGAAGATATTTGAATATCTTTTTTCGTGGGGGGGGGCTTAGGTGAGCCCTTCCCCTAAAGCATGTTTATGGGCTTGATATGGCCGGCCTCATCAAGGGGTCGAAATGGCAAAAGGTTGAAATTTAACGGGAGGAAAGATGAAGATTTTTAAATCGTTGAAGAGGATGAAAACCAAGAGGTTGATAGCGGGGCTCATGACGCTTCTCATGCTGGCCGGCCTGATGATAGGCCTGGTGGGCGCCCCGGCCTATGCCGCCAACATAACCAGCACGGCAAGCGGTGGCAATTGGAATACGGGCTCAACCTGGCAAGGGGGGGTGGTGCCAGTAGCGGGCGACACCGTAACCATAGCGGCTGGGGCTACCGTTAACGTTACCGCGGACGCAGCCTGCGCTTCTCTCACCTTTACCGGAGGGGTCGCCTCAAGCAGCAATGTAAATATAAATTCGGGCTATATCTTAGCTGTTTCCGGGGCCGTGACCATCCCCAGAGCCGGCGGAAGCGGAACCACAAATATTAACACGCTTGCCGTGGGGACGGGGACCTTAAGTGCCGGAAGCATCGCCTTCACCAGCGGTGGTACTAGCGCAAGACATAGAGTTACCATCTCCACCGGAACGGTAACGGTTACAGGTAATGTTACAGGTAGTGGTAATAGCGCTTCAATCATATTTTCCGGCAGCGGAACCTTAAATTTGGGTGATGCAATATATACTGACGCCAATGGCACGCTAACGACGGTTGCGGGCAGCACGGTCAATTATACGGGCGCAGCCCAGACGGTTGGCGATTTCACCTATAGTAACCTCACCCTTTCCGGCAGCGGCACAAAAACTTTACCCGCCGCCGTCACCATAAACGGCAATCTAACCCTAGCCGGTACGGCCTCCGCCACAACTGCGGCCGCAGAGACCATCGGAGGAAACCTCGACGTTGGGGCTGGCGCAACATTTGCTACGGGAACAACAAACACTTGGGACCTAACCGTCAGTGGAACAACTTCGGTTAGCGGAACGTTGACTCTTGCCAATACGGACGTTAAAACCTTCACAGGAACGGTTACGGTCAACGCGGGAGGAACTTGGAACGAAACCGGAGCCGCAGCGGTTAACTTCGCCAGCAATCTACTAAATAACGGTACGTTTACAGCCAATATGAGAGTTCATACCTTTAGCGGCAGCGGGCTGGCTATCGGCGGGGGTACCGCCATTTCAATCCCCAGAGTTACGGTCACCGGAACCCGTGTAAACGGGGGCACGTTAAACGTTGGGACGGCCTTGGCCGGTAGCGGCACCCTGACCAACACCGGCACGCTCAATCTTGGCGGCACTTGTCCGATCACCACACTTACCAACTCGGGCACCATCAACCGCACGGGTACCGGTACGACCACTACAGCTCTTGCCAATTTCACTAACACAGGCACGGTCAATCTCAGCGGTTCGGGAGCGATTACCGGCATCACCAACAACACCGGCGGCACGGTCAATCTTACCAACTCGGGCACGATTACCGGCATCACCAACAACACCGGCGGCACACTTAACATCACTGATCTTACGCCGACCATTACCACACTTACCGCGACCGCAATCAACAATACGGTAAATTACAATGGCGCAGGGGCCCAGACCGCGGTAAATACCCCTTATTACAACCTCATTTTCAGCGGCGGTGGCGCAAAGTCTATAACCCGTGCCAATAACGCCACTTTAGCGAGTGGCAATTTTAGTATCACCACAGGAGTGACGGCCACCATCACCGGCACCAACCTTGGTGTGGGCACCTTGACTCTCGGCGGCGTGGGCCGCGCTAGTGGCACATGGGGCTCTACGGCTTCAATCGCAACCAACCAAAATGACACCTATTTCACTTCGACCGCGACCGGTTATGTAAATGTCACAACTAGCACCGTGCCTACTTATACCCTGACCTGCACGGCCGGCGCGAACGGTTCGATCACGGCCCCGGCTAGCTCACCGACCACTCACAATAGCGGAGACGTTGTTACGATAACGGCGGCTGCCAATCCGGGTTATCACTTCGTCAACTGGACCGGAGATGTGGGCACAGTGGCTGACACCAGTGCGGCCAGCACCACCATCACCATGAATGGCAACTACTCCATCACGGCCAACTTCGCCATCGACACCTATACCCTGACCTACACGGCCGGCGCAAACGGCTCGATCACAGGCACCAGCCCGCAGACGGTCAACCACGGGGCAGACGGAAGCCAAGTCACCGCCGTGCCGGACGCGGGCTATCACTTCACAAGTTGGAGCGATGGCGTTCTCACCGCCGCCCGCACCGATACCAACGTGACGGGCAATATCACCGTTACCGCCAGCTTCGCCATCAACACCTATACCCTGACCTACACGGCCGGCGCAAACGGCTCGATCACAGGCACCAGCCCGCAGACGGTCAACCACGGGGCAGACGGAAGCCAAGTCACCGCCGTGCCGGCCGCGGGCTATCACTTCACAAGTTGGAGCGATGGCGTTACCACTGCCGCCCGCACCGACCTCAACGTGACGGGCGACATCAGCGTGACGGCCAGTTTTTCTGCAAATGCCCCAAATGAGATAATTCCACCCGTCCTGCCCTTCACAGAGACCACCGCCATTTTTAAGATAGCTAAATACTCTTACACTATTGATGACAAATCATTCGATATGGACGCCGCCCCCTACGTCAAGGATAACCGGACATATGTACCGGTAAGGTATCTCGCCTATACTCTTGGCATAGCCGAAAAGGATGTCAAGTGGGATGCGGCCACAAAGAACATTACCTTGACCAAAGGCACCACCGTGGTTAAGCTGGTCATCGGCAGCAAGAACCTCGACAAGAACGGAGCTGTAACCACGATGGACGTCGCTCCTGTGGTGATTCCTCCCGGACGGACCATGCTTCCGGCAAGATGGGTAGCCGAAGCTTTTGGAGCCACCGTCACCTGGAATGAGACCACGCAAACGGTAGCAGTTACTTATTAAGAGAGGGCTCTTATATAACTTAAGGGAGAGGTCTTCTAAGAAGACCTCTCCCTTTGAGGTAGAGCCTCAGACGAATTGGGCTCCTTGCCTTGATTTTATCGTCCGTTTAGGTTATCATCTATTTAAAATAATGAAGGGGTTTATTATATCGTGGTATCCCAAGCGCCTAAAAATGGATTGGTAACCAAAATAAAAGATGACCTAGAGCCCTATCTTGGTGAAAAGATGAAGCTCAAGGCCAACGTCGGCAGATGTAAGATAATTGAGAGGGAAGGCGTGCTCACCGAGACTCATCCCCATCTCTTCATCATCTGCGTCGAGGAGGAAGAGGATAGGTCTCGCCTCATCTCCTACAGCTATGTCGATGTTTTAACCAAGACGGTCGAACTGACGGATCCTGAAAATGGGGAAAACATTATCTCTTGGCTCCAGTAGCCTGAAGGGATTTATAAAAACCCAAATTGTCAAAAAGCACAGCTTGGCTGTGCTTTTTTTGTGAAAAACCTTGGTATAGGGAGAACTGAAATTGTCCAAAACCTTTACGATGAGAGCTTATGCCAAGATCAATCTCTATCTGGATGTCTTAAGAAGGCGCCAAGACGGATATCACGATATCCGCTCCATCATGCAGAGCATTTCCCTATGCGATGAGCTGACCTTCCAAGAGGCCGAAGGGATCGATATTACCACCTCTTTGGGGTCGGATATCCCGAAGGATGATAACCTCATCTTCAAAGCTGCAAAACTGCTCATCGAAGAGAGCGGCGTCAAAAGCGGGGCCAAGATAGACGTCAAAAAGAGGATACCTCTCTTTGCCGGTCTTGGCGGCGGGAGCAGCGACGCGGCCGCAACCCTCCATGGCCTAAACGAGCTCTTCGGGCTCGGTCTATCCCTGGGCGATCTTGCAGAGATTGCGGCGAGGGTCGGCTCGGACGTCCCCTTCATGCTGATGGGCGGCATCGCGCTCGTGGAAGGAAGAGGCGAGATGGTAACACCCTTGAGCATCGAGCCCAAGCTTAATCTCGTCGTCATAAAACCCGATCTCAATCTATCGACGGCCAAGATCTACGCCAGCCTCAAGAATGGGGCATGCTCGCTCGCGCCACCTGTCGATGTGATGATTCTCTCACTACAGATTAATGATATCGATGCCATAGCCGCCTCTCTGATAAACGTGCTTGAAGGCCCGGCCATTTCGGCAAACCCGCTTCTTGCCCGCATCAAGGCCGAAGCGGTCTCCCTGGGGGCCAAAGGGGCGCTCATGACGGGTAGCGGCTCGGCCATATTTGCTCTGGCCGATTCCAGCGTGAGCGCTGAAGGGATAGCCTCGGCTTTGGGCGGCGGTGGGCTAGAGGTATTCACCGCGATCTCGATGAAAGAGGGAAGCAACTTTTTGCCAGCCGACTCCAAAGCTTCATGATTTATCGGATATAATGATATATAAATAAAAAGGAGTACTCGATGACGATTGATGCTTTGGTTATGGCAGGAGGCAAGGTAAAGGGCGAAGGCCCCTTGGCTGGTTTGGTAAAGGGCATGATTCAGGTCGGCGGCGAGCCAATGGTAAGCCGGGTCATAGCCGCCCTTGCGTCCAGTCCTTCGATTGGGAGGATTGCGGTCGTAGTTCCGCCCGGTACTCAAGGGGGCGGCTGGTCCAAGGGGGCGGATATGGTCCTCTACTCGGATGGCTCCATCACCGAGAATATCTACGCCGGCCTCGAAGGCCTCGGTCCCGCAGGGGGTCTTCTGCTCATAGTCTCGGCCGACCTTCCGCTCTTAAGCGCCGATGCGGTCGAGGAGTTCCTTAGAGCCTGCAAGGAGAGACCGGCCGATTTCCACTACCCCATCACCTCCAAAGAGGAGATGGACAAGAAATTCTTTGGCACCGCAAGGACGTACGGTCGTCTCAAAGAAGGCCTCTTTACGGGCGGCAACATCGGTCTTATCGATTCTAAAGTCTTCATCGAGAACAGGGAGATCTTCGAGAGGCTCTATTCTTTGCGAAAGAGTCCCCTAAAACTGGCCAACCTGCTTGGCCCGCTCTTTATCATCAAATTCCTGAGCGGGCGAGCCTCAATAGCTGAGGCCGAAAAGAGGTTCTCGTCGATCCTAAAGGCAAGGGGCGCGGCCATTTGGGCAGCCCCCGAGATCAGCATCGATGTCGACAAGGAAGCCGATCTTGAGTTCGTTGAGAAGATCTTGGGTGAAAGGAAGGGGGCCGCTTAAATTGTTTGATGTCATCTCGACCGATGAGGCGCCTCAAGCGGTCGGTCACTACTCGCAAGGCATAAAGGCGGGCGGTTTCGCCTTCGTCTCCGGCCAAATCCCGCTTGACGTCAAGACCGGCGAGCTGATAGCGGCCAGTCTCTACTATCAGACCCTGCTCGCCTTGAGAAACATCGAAGCGGTCCTCAGAGCGGCCGGCAGCTCGGTTTTGGACGTCGTCAAGGTCACCGTCTATATGCTGGACCTATCCGAATTCAACTTGGTCAACGAGGCATTTGCTGAGGTATTCACGAATACGCCGCCGGCCAGGGAGACCGTACAGGTAAGCGGCCTTCCCGGGGGGGCTCAAATAGAGATATCGGCCATCGCCAAGCTAAGCTAACCTAAAAAGGGAGTGCTGCCACATGGAGATTACAAAGGTCATCGTCCGTCCGGTCGAGATGAACAAGGTTCAAGCCATCGCCTCCATCACCTTCGACGAGGAGTTCGTCGTCCATAACCTTAGAATTGTTCAGGGTGACAAGGGTCTCTTTGTGGCCATGCCTAGCCGGAAGCTGCCAAATGGCGAGTACCGGGATGTGGCTCATCCGATAAACGTCGAGACGCGTGAGAGAATACAAGAAGCCATCTTGGACGAGTTTGAGAAGGCAAAGAAGGAGAGCACTTCTGAAGGCTCTTAGCGGGGCGTTTGGCTTGACACCAAAGGAACGATAAACTATAATCCTCACGTATTTTTACCTTGGAATATCGTTTATTTTGGGGCGTGGCCAAGCGGTAAGGCACAGGTCTTTGGCACCTGTATTCGGAGGTTCGAATCCTCCCGCCCCAGCCAATCGTTTTGGACCCCTTTAAGCTCAAAAGAGATCGAAATCATCAATTAAAATAGCTTAAAGGGCTTAATATTTTAGAGCGGAGGTTTAACTGTGAGTCTGGCTGTTTTGGTCTTGGCCGCTGGCGAGGGAACCAGGATGAAGTCATCTCATCCCAAGGTTCTTCACCAAATCTTAGGTCAACCAATCATCTCATACGTGATCGGCGAGGCCATGAAGCTCGATCCCGATAGGGTTGTTGTGGTCGTCGGCAGTGGAGCCGAAAGGGTCAAAGAGGCGATTGGCGATGGCGTCGATTTTGTGCTTCAGAAGGAGAGACTGGGGACGGGTCATGCGGCGCGTGCGGGCGCCGCCGCCCTTAAGGGATTTAAAGGTGATCTTCTCATCCTCTCGGGTGACTCACCGCTAATCCGGGCCGAAACCCTAAAAAAACTCATCGCGGAGCGGATCGAAAAAGGGGCGGCTGCGGCCGTTTTGACCGCCGAGCTGGATGATCCGGTTGGCTACGGCCGGATAGTCAGAAGCGGCGATGAGATTGCCATGATCGTCGAAGAGAGGGACGCGGGCCCAGAGACGAAGGCCATAAGCGAGGTCAACGGGGGCATCTACGCCTTTGAGGCCGAGTCGGCCATGGAACTGCTCAAGGATATCTCCAACGATAACGATCAGAAAGAGTATTATCTGACCGACCTTATCGGTCTCTTTAGCGAAAAGGGAAGGCGCGTCGTCGCCATGAAGGCGGCCGATGCGAGCGAGGTACTCGGGATAAATTCCAGGCAAGAGCTTGCCAAGGCCGATAGGATCATGAGAATGAGGATCAACGCTCGTCTCATGGATGAGGGGGTAACCATGATCCAGCCCGATCTCACCTTCATCGGCCCAAGCGTCAAAGTGGGAAGGGACAGCGTCATATATCCCATGACCTTTCTGGAGGGCACAACCGAGATAGGCGAGGGCTGCCGAATCGGACCGTCGGTCAGGATGATCGATAGCAAGGCCGGGCGAGGTGTCAAGGTCGAAAATGCCGTCATCAAGGAGAGCGTGATAGAGGACGGCGCGGATCTGGGGCCCTTCTGTTCGCTTCGGGCTGGCACCAGCCTTGGTAAAGAGAGCAAGATCGGAACGTTTGTAGAGGTCAAAAAGGCCTTAGTTGGCAAAAAAAGCAAAATACCTCACCTAAGTTACATTGGAGACGCTATAATAGGTGATAACGTCAATATCGGGGCCGGCAGCATAACCTGTAATTATGACGGTTTTGAAAAGCATAAGACGGTCATCGAGGACGATGTCTTCATCGGGAGCGACAGCATGCTGGTGGCTCCGGTCAAAATAGAGAAGGGGGCCATGACCGGGGCCGGCTCGACCATATCCAAGGATGTGCCGAGCGGAGCTCTGGCCATCGAACGTTCGGAGCAGAGGATAATCGAGGGCTACGTCAAAAATAGACGTGAAGGTAAGAAGGAAGATTAGGAGGCCTTTTTAATGGGACAGTCTAGAGGCAGGTTGATGGTGTTTACCGGCCGGGCCAATCCGGAGCTGGGGCGCGAGATAATCAGTTACGTCGGGGTTGATCCCGGTCGGGTGAGCATCTCGACCTTCTCTAACGGCGAGATATACGCTCGCTTTCTGGAGAGCGTGCGGGGGGCCGAGGCCTTCGTCATTCAGTCCCTCTGCGAGCCGGTAAATGATAATCTGATGGAGTTGTTGGTGATGATAGATGCCCTAAAGAGGGCTTCAGCCGTCAGCATCCAGGCCGTCATTCCCTATTACGCTTACGCTCGCCAGGATAAGAAGACGCAATCTAGGGAACCGATTTCGGCCAAGCTGATCGCCAACCTCTTGACCACGGCCGGGGTCGATAGGGTGCTGACCATGGATCTTCACGCCGGCCAGATACAAGGCTTCTTCGACGTGCCGGTCGATCATCTGACGGCTCTTCCCGTTCTGGCCAGTCATTTCAAGAAGCTCAACTTAAATGATCTCGTAGTCGTCTCGCCCGATGTGGGCCGAGTCAAGGTAGCCAAGAGGTGCGCCGACCGCCTGGGAGCATCCATAGCCGTCCTTCACAAGAGTCGTCCCGCTCACAATGTGGCCGAATATACTCAGCTCATCGGTGACGTGGAGGGCAAGAGCGCGCTGATAATAGATGATATGATAGATACTGGCGGCACCATCGTTCACGGGGCCGAAGCCCTCATGGATTCGGGGGCAAGTGAGGTATATGTCTGCGCAACGCACGCCATCCTTTCGGGGCCGGCGGTCGAAAGGCTCCAGAACTCCCGCATAAAAGAGGTTGTGGTCACCAATACCATACCCGTGCCCAAAGAGAAGATGTTTGATAAACTGAAAGTCGTCTCCATCGCCTCACTATTTGGCGAGGTTGTCATAAATGTCCACGAAGAGGAATCGGTCAGCGAACTCTTCCAAGGCGATAACATAATTTAATATTTAAGGAGTGTGTTCAAAATTGAGTCCCACAGAGATTAAAGTCGAGTTAAGAGAGGGTCTTGGCAAGGAGAAGTCGAAAAAGATCAGAGCAGGCGGCAAGATCCCGGCCGTCATCTACGGCCACGGAGCGAATCAGAAGCTTGCGGTCGATGCTCATGACTTCGGTTATCTGGAGAGTCACGGCTCTCTGGGCGGCATCCTTACCCTCAAGTTGGAGGGCGAGAAGAAACCGGCAAACGTCATCATCAAGGAGGTTCAGAAGAATCCGGTAAATGACACCTTTCTTCACATCGATTTCTTGAAGATCGCCATGGATGAAGCGGTAACAACGATGGTTCCCGTAAGCTTGATCGGTGAGGCCCCCGGCATAAAGATGGGTGGAGTTCTCCAGCACGGCGCCTGGGAACTGAGCGTCAAGGCCCTGCCAGCCGATCTTCCGGCCTCTATCGAGGTCGATGTGAGCGCCTTGGGCGTAGGTGACTCCATCAAGGTGGCCGATCTAATTTTGCCCAAAGGCGTTGAGATTACCAGCCATGCCGATGAGCCGGTTGTGTCAATCGTTACTCCGACCAAGATGGAGGAGGCTGTGGCCGAAGAAGCAGAGGAAGAGGTTGCCCAGCCCAAGCTGGTCGGCGAGGAAGAGGAATAGGCCGAGGCCGAGGAATAGGCGACAACCTTCTCTAGACCCCGATTTTAAGACAAGATCGAGTCAGCCCTGGGCTGGCTCTTTCGTTTTGCCGCTTAGCCCAAGCGGCCGACCTGATATATAATCTTGCTAAATTTTAAAGGGCTTGGAGGACGGATGTTGATACTTGGCCTTGGAAATCCGGGATTGAAATATGAAGCGAGCCGCCACAACTTGGGCTTTAAGGTAGTCGATGCGCTATCGGGGAAGCTTGGGATAAAGCTCTCCTTGAGCGCGGCAAACGCGGTCTTTGGCCAGGGGAATCTGGATTCCGCGGTAGTATATCTGGCTAAGCCGATGACATTCATGAATCTTTCAGGAAAGAGCGCAACTGGGCTCTTAAAGAAATTCGAACTTAACCCGGCAGATCTCCTGGTAATCCACGACGATCTCGATTTGCCGGCGGGGGAAGTCAGGGTCAAATTCGGCGGCGGGGCTGGCGGCCACAACGGTTTAAATTCCACAATAGAGAGTCTGGATAGCCAGGATTTTGGCCGGGTAAGGATAGGCATCGGCCGCCCGCCCGGCCGCAAGGAGCCGGCAGATTATGTCCTGGAAGATTTTGCCAAGGGCGATCTGGTTGCCATAGAGATGGCCGTAAACGAGGCGGCCGAAGCCGCCCTTGTGGTGGTCAAAGAGGGCTATGAGGCGGCCATGAACCGCTTTAACGCCACCCCCTCTTAATAGTTGCCAATCAATTACCTAGTTTACTTTGACTCTTCAACGTGGGTAAACTGTTTTGTAATCGGCCATTCTTTAAAAGCTAAATAGAATATTAATATTATATTAAGAATGGGGATAATCATAAGCAAGCTCCACCAGGGTTTAAAGCCCGCCTTTGTGAATATTTTCCAAAACGGCAAAATTAATATAAGTGTTATTAAAATAAAAAATTCGAATATCCCAAATTTATACATCTAACCCCTGTTTTGAATGGCTTTTAACCTTATCTGATGTAGTTCTAGTAATCTCTTATAAGAACTATAAGGTTCAGCATTAGTTTATTTTTTTATTATGGACATTACTAAGCAAACACATAATATATTCTACGGGACAGTTATAATGCATAGCTTGCTCTTTGTAGACTCCTTATCCAACTGGAGAACCTCGGCGATAAAAGTATTCTTCCCAGCTTTGTCGAGTTGGCTAAATGTCACACCTAACTCGTTGCTCAGATCATTGAACTTGGTTGGATCTTGAACGTTGTATATGGAGTTGGAGTTACCCCGTTTCTGTTGACACCTTAACTACGCACAACGGCTTCTGCCG
>JASEGU010000022.1 GCA_030017835.1 Actinomycetota bacterium
GCCCGTCGTTCCGACCTCGTACATCCGTCCCCACTTCTTGATGGTAGCCATGGCCACCTTATTGAAGATGCGAACGTTTCTCCCTTTGAGCGGGCCCTTGCCCCGCAGCGCGATGGCCCGAAGGGCGTCGACTGCCCGGGCAAAGTCTATCCCTTGGGGGCAGCGGGCCGTGCAGGTCTCGCAGGAGGCGCAGAGCCAGATGGCACTGGAGGAGAGGACCTCATTCCTCTTTCCCATTTGGACCATCTTGATTAGGGCGTGGGGAGAGTGATCCATGTCGGATGAGACCATGCAGCCGCTCGTACACATCTTGCATTGATAGCAGGAAAAGAGATCGACCCCGCACTCCTCCTTTATCTCCCTTGCAAATGAGGTATCTAGTTTTAATGCCTCCATGAAATTTTAGCCTCCTTGATCTGGTTATGTGTTTGGCCGCCGCTCTTATCCGGCCGCCATCTGCCTTCTTACCTTTTTGACATCGTTCTTGTTGAGCTTGAAGGGAAAACTTCTGATATCCGAAGGCGGACCGTCTCCAAAGGGGCGGTTGCAGGCCCCCTCTTTTATGGTCTTGCTGGGGCAACCAGAGGTTCTAAAGGGACTGCCGGAATCTATTACTCTATTTAGCTCATCCTCGGCCAAGCCGAATCCCGAGAGCCTTCCCTCCTTGTCGAATTGCATCTTCTCTGCGCGGGAAAGATCACAGTCGATGAGATACCTTGCGAGCTGGATGCGCCTATACTGGCCGGCCTCGCAGGCCTCTTTCTTGGCCAGCCTGGAGCCCTCTTCGGGATGGAAGGAGAAGAGATGGGTCCGTCCGCCAAGATCTCTCACCCGCTGGATGGCCGCGGCCATCTCCCTCTCGCTCTCCCCAAGACCGCTGATGAGATGGGAGCCGAAGTTGTTCTTGCCAAATATGCGGGCCGCCTCGCCTAGAGCCTCCCAGTAACGCTCCCAGTTGTGCGGCCCCTTGACCCGGCTTCCCCGGTTCTCGTCGAAGAGCTCTTCGGTCGCCGCATCGACCGCTATCCCGACCATCTGGACGCCGGCCGCTTTGAGGGCGGCAAAATCGCTCTCACTGATTATGGTCGGATTGACCAGAACCGAGATGGGGATATCTGTCTCGCCTTTCAGCCTTCTAGTAATGGTCAGGGTATCTTCAAGCACCCTTCTGTGGGTTATCATCGAGATGCAGATTCGCTCGACGTGACCGGCATAATCCTTGGCCAGCCTCTCGATGACCGTATCCAAAGCGTGGGTCGGCCAATCGACTCGGATGAAGCTCTTATCCTCGTAGCTTCCCTTGCGCTCTCTGGCCAGGCCGCAATAGCTGCAATTGGCCGAGCAGCCCTGCGCATAGGTTAAGAGGAGGTTTAAACAGTATAGTTTGGCATCCCGATAAAACATGCCCGAACTGAGCCTTAGGGTCATGGCTGCGGCCATGCTGAGTTTGACGTATTCGGGCGAATCCTTGACAGCTTGCTTTGGGTTATCCATTTGTCGCCTCACACCTTTCATTTTTGTAGTAATCGCTAAAGCCGACCCAGCCCCACCTGAGCGCCTCGGCAAGATCGACTTCGCCCCCTTGCCAGAAGCCCTCGAGCCGCTTCTTTTTCAAAAAAGCCCGGTTGAGTGAGTCGAAGAGATGCTCTTGGATCTCAAGTTCGTACTCTTTGAGTTGGTCTATATCGTTTTCAAGGACGGCTTTGGCGGCGTAGCCTCCGGCCAAGCGGCCGTTCAAGACGGCCGAGAAGATCCCGGCCCCGGTGATGGGGTGAACGGTCCCCCCCCCGCATCGCCGGCAAGAAGCATATTGCCTTGCACAAGATCGATCAGTCCGCCGCTTGGAATCAGACCGGCGGTTCGCTGAATTATCCTATCTTTAACCCTGCCCTCGGAGATAAGCTGCCCAATAAAGCCCTTCAAGGCATTTATGGGCGCGATGCCAAATTTTGGGTCGACCCCCACCCCGACGTTTGCCACCTCGCCTTTGGGAAAGAGCCAGCCATAGCCGCCGGGAAAACTTTTGGAGAAGTAAACCTGGGTATATTCCTCTTGGGCGGTGAGCGGCATCACAAATTGAGCCGCGCAAATGAACTCGGTGTTGATCGATCCCATCCAGTCTCCAACCGTAGACTTAGGCCCATCGGCTCCGATGATGACACTTGGAATTATCTCGAAAGTCCCAAGTTCGTCTTTGGTCAGAACCAGGCCGCCTTCGTGGGAGAGGGCTTGCGTTTTAAGAAGAATCTTGGCCCCATATGCTGCCGCCTCTGCCAGAAGGCTTAGGTCAAACTTATCTCGCTCTATGATGAAACCGGCCGAGTCATCGGTGGAAGCCTCGCCGCCCGGCAAAAATGTCTTCATCCCCAGAATCCTCTGAACGATAAAGTCGCTCGAATTTTGGACTTCTCTTAGAAGCTGAGCGGGGATATATTCGGCGCACTGGATGGGCCGGCCGGCCGGCCTCTTCTTCTCAAGGACGATTACGCTAAGACCATTTTTGGCGGCTCCCAGAGCTGCGCTGGCCCCGGCCGGCCCGGCCCCAACCACCAATAGGTCGCACTCATACCTTCTAGTTGCCATATCTTCTATACCTTTCCGTCATCGGTATGCCAAGGAGGAGCTCATCCTCTTTCAGCTTGCCGAACTTGCGGGCTCCGCAGCATCCAAGAGAGAGATTGGGCCGTCCGGTGACGATCGGGATGACCGTAACCTCTCCGCACATGGCCGAGACCCCGCTCATGCAGCCCTGGATCACCTCGCCGGTCTCCTTGGCAATGGAGTGGATGAGCTCCATCATCTCAAGGGGCGGAGCGATAAAGATGGCAACGTCGGGCTCGAGAGGCCGCTCGCTCAAAGGAAAATAGATGAGATACTTCTTGCCCTCTTTGAGCTGAGGCTTTGCCTCCAGGGCAAGCCTTGCTATCTCTTCGCCAGTGGCGTGACCGTAGTTTATCAAGCACTTGACCACGCTCGACTTGAAGATATCGACCCGCTTTTGAAGGCCGAAGTTGAAGCGGGAGAGGGCGCATTTGTAATTTGCGGGCTCGGCAAAGAAGGTCTCTCCCTCTCTGGCCCTGGCCACCATGGCGCAGTGAGTTAGCTTCTCCTCCTCGCCAAGCCGGCGCATCCCTCTGGGCTTCTTGCCCACGATGGCAACGCCGATCCTATCCACTGCCCCTCACCCCGATCACCTTCTTTAAGAGGGGAAGTTTAAGGCTCGTCTGAGATTTAAAGTCCCCCTTTAGAGCCTGGGCCTCTTGATCCAGGTCATAACAGGTAACATCATCTATATCTAAAAGGACGCCGCCCATACCGGCCTCGCGAAAGAGGCGCTGTCTCTTGTTGAAGAAGGCCTCGCAGCAGCAGCCGATATAGGATTTGACCCCCTCTTCTTTACAACTCTCAAGGACGCCCTTTAAATGCTCGTAGTTGTGTATGGTGATCGGACGAAGGCCGCTTTGACGGGCAAGACGGTAAGCGTCGCCGATGGTGCAGGCGCCGCACTCGATGCAGCCCTCTTTCTCCCGGTATTCGCATTCGATCAATTTCGCGCAATAAGGAAGGAGGATTACGCTGGCCGATTTGAGATTCTCTTTCAGATCTCCGTTGACGGCAAAGAGGGAGCCCGCCTCGACTAGCGAAAAGCCCAGGTTTGTATGGTCGGCCCTCTCTATCGCCTCTTTGATGGGCAGAATGAAGTCTGTTGGCTCAAGTCCGAACATATCTATGGCAAGGTTCTCCTCTTTTGAGAAGAAGGCTTCAATCGCTTCTTGAGCCTTATCGAAGGGGGTATCCTTGAGGGCGGCCTCCAGGTTGAAGATGGCCTGTTTGGGTGAGACGAAGAAATCGCCGGTTATCAGGGCCTGTCTCAGTATCCGCCTCGTCGTATCGACGACGATTTGCACCCTGATCAAACCGGCCTTGGCTCTAAAGGAAGACTTGACTATCCGGCTGAGGGGTATCGCCTCCTTGATCTCATCCACCCACTCGGTGGAGTTATAATAGGGAAGCTTTTGGCCGATGAGGACCGCCTCGAAATCGCTAAGACCCTTCCTTTCGAATTCGATTCCGAGAGCCTCGGCAAAGCCTTGCTCTATGGCCCCTTTGATCTGGTCCAAGTCGGGGAGGCAGCCGAGCTCCTTGGATATCCAGGTAACCCGCTCCTCGGCCGAGCTGATCTCATGTTCGGCCAGCTTCTCGACGGGTACCCGAAGGGCCCTTATCATCTCCTTGACGTCGAAATCGACAAGAAGGGTGCCCTGGAAGAGGAAGGCGTCGCCCTCAAAGACGCCGCCCGTGCCCGATATCTTTCTGCCGTTCACCTCGATGTCGTTTCTCGGCCTAAACTTGGCATCTATTCCAAGTTTGCCAAGGCCCAAGGTAAAGCCGCTGGTCAGTTTCTCGGTGATGGCATCCAGGCGATAGCCAAATTCTTTTCTTAGCGCGATTATCTCGAAACCGAGCTGCGAGGGGTCGAAATAGATGGCCCCTCCGCCGGTGATCCTGCGACCCACGTCAATGCCCCTCTTTTTACAGTAGCCGGTCCTTACCTCATGCTCTACCGTCTGGTGGTAGCCAATCAGAACGCTGGGTGGTGAAAATTGCAGAAAGCGCAGGCTACTTTGGCTCTCATTTTTCGCCCGCGCCTCAAGCAGGGCGGCGTCTATGGCGATATTTTCCGCAGCCGATTTGGGTCCGCTGTCAAAAAGACGCCACTTCTCTTTCATCTCTAGTTCAACTCCTCGTAGAGAAGGGCGCAGCAGAGCTCGGAAAATTTGGGCTCCAGCCCAAGCTCTCTGGAGTAGGCGACTATCCCTTCGCTCGGGTAGGCGATCCCATTTAGTCCCGATCTTAAGGCCAGCGCCTCCACCTCCACCTTCTCTTCGCCCGAGGCCCGCTCGCAACCTAGAAGGACCGGAACCTTGGGAAAGATCGAGCGGGCATGGGCAAATATCTCGCCCATCTCAAGTGGACTGGGAGGAGTTACCCCATCCATCGGGGTATCCGGTTTGGGGCTTAGGCCCACCAAGACCATGGAATCGACCGGATAGCGGGCGATCATTTCAAGGGCCCCATACTCGCCGTCTATCCGGCCCCGGTCGAGACCGATTACTACATGCGGGGCAACCCTAACCCCCTGTTCGCAGAGGAGAGAGAGCGACCTCTCGAAGTCGGTGGCGGCAGCCTTTAAGTGATAGACCCCCTTGATGGTCCGGTCGGAGCCGATCATATCGAGCATAGCCGCCTCTACCTTGGCCTCGCCGAGTGCTTTTGCCAGCTCCTCGTCGACCAGGCCGGTGTGGACGATCACCTTCAATCCGAGCTCATCCCTTATCCTCTTTAAGCTTTCGGCAAAGGGAAGAAGGGGAACTATCCCCCGGTGATCGGAGCCTCCGCTGACCAGAAGCCCTTTGGCTCCCTTATCCTTAAATTCGCTTGCCATCGCAAAGAGACGCTCCGGGTCCTTGGCCTCGTGCATGGCCTTTAAGATCTTGGCCTTGCAATGATCGCACTTGAGCGAGCAGTCGGCTCCCGTGATCGAGATGGGCACGAAATAGGGATCGGAAGAGTTCTTGAACTCATCCGTCTCATACCTCTTTATGGTCGGTGCATAGAAATAGACGTCGTCCATAAAATTCTCTTTTCTGATCTTGAAGGCCGAAGCGAGCTTCTCCTCAAACATGGCTTCCTCCTTATATGAACAAGATGATGGCATGACTACTTGCCGCACTTGATATTCTCCTCCTCTATGAGCTTGCGATAGGCCCCCGTTCCCTCTTTGCCGGTCTTAAATTCGGCCCTTGCCCGCTCGAAATCATCAACTTTCAATCTGGCTATCCAGCCTGCTCCGTATGGGTCCTTGTTGATGGCCGTAACCCCGGGGTAATCCTGAGCATCATCGTTCTTTGCTACCAATTCGCCGTCAAGCGGGGCGGGCAACGGTCCGACCCATTTTCCGCTCTCCATGATGGCGACCGGCTTGCCCCTCTTTACCAGGGTTCCCACCGGCTTGATCGTCGCCTTGGCCAAGATGCCCGAAAGGTTCTGAGCCGGATCGGTCAGGCCGATGGTGATCGTGCCGTCCCCCTCATCCCTCATCCAGACGTGCCGCTCGATCCAGTAGTAGAGGTCTTCCGGCAGGTAGCAGCCGCCTTCGGCTGCGATTCTTACGATCCCCTTATCGTAGACGAGCTGGCCGTGAGGGTTTAAATCGATCTCATCGGCCATCAGTTCATCCTCCTTAAAAGCATGTCGGCGGCCAAGGTGACCGGGTCGAAGGTGGGTGAGACCGACGGCACGTAAGCCGTCTCCAAAAAGGCGAGCTCTTTGACGCTTGCGCCAAGCTGCATGGCAAAGGAGAGGGCCATAAGCCTTCCCCAAACCCCTTCCTCGCCGACTATTTGAGCTCCGATCAGCCTTTTGGTCTTAGCATCGGCGATGAGTTTAATGGCCAGCTTGCGACCGCCCGGAAAGAAGGCGTCCGTAGACGAGGAGTCGAGCCTTGCCGATGCGATGCGGTGGCCGAGCCTCTCGGCCTCGGATGAGGAGAGCCCAACCGCCCCAACTTTAAGCCCGCCAAGATCGGAGATGGTCGTGCTTAAACCGGGACTAAGCGCGTGATCGCCTCCGGCGGCATTCATCCCGGCAACCTTGCCTTCGCGCACGGCGGCCGAGCCGAGAAAGCTCTTCTTGGGAGCACCTTTAATCTCGATGCAATCACCAGCCGCATAGATATCTGGTAGCGAGGTCTCCATCTTCGCATTCACCTCGATGGCGCCAAGGGGGCCGATCTTTGCTCCCGCCTCTTTGGCCAGACCAATCTGCCGCTCGCTTCCGATGGCCGCAATTATCATATCCGCCATAATCTTTTCTCCCTTGAGGATGATCCCCTCCGCCCGCTCGCCGCCGAATATCTCTTCGACCGGGCTTCCTAGGGTGAGCTCGATCCCGAGCCACTCAAGATGCTCAAAGAGTGGACCCGTCATATCGCCGTCCAAGAGGCTCAACAGAAGACCCTCTCTCGGCTTTACCACTTTTACGGCAAGTCCCCGTTTGCTTAGGGCCACCGCCATCTCCAGTCCGATCAGCCCGGCTCCGATGATGACGGCGCGGCGGCTTGCCTCAAGGGCGCCTACTATCCCCTCGCCGTCGTCTATCCCCTTGATGGTGAATATCCCCTTCTTGTCCGCCCCTTTAACCTTTGGAAGGAGCGGCTTGGATCCGGTCGCGATGATGAGCTTGTCGTAAGCGAGCAGGCCAAGATCGGTCTCGACCATTTTCCCGCCTGGATCGATTCTTTTAACGCTGGTTTCGAGATTGACCTCGATATCGCTCATGGCATAGAGTGAAGGTGGGTGGACGATGAGGTCTCTGACCCTCTTCACCTGACCCGAGACGGCAAAGGGAAGGCCGCAGGGCGAGTAGTGACTATGCCTATCCGACGAGATTATCCTTATGTTGGCCTCGGGATCGACCTTTCTGGCCTCAAAGGCGGCTGTTGCCCCGGCCGCGCCGCTCCCGATTATCAGCAAATCCATTTCGCCTCACCATTTCAAGGTGCAAAATTTAAGAGTTGGAACCCTTTATGCCTGGGCGCCCTTGTTGCTCATGCAGTCCCAGCCCTCGCGCTCCATCCTCTCTTTGATCTTGGCAAAAGCGGCCTCTCCTTGAAGGAGATCACCTTTCTCGCCAGCCAAGTTGGAGGCTTTGATCTTGCAGATCCAGCCCGCTCCGTAAGGATCCTCATTTACGGTCTGCGCTTTGGAGAGGATCTTCTCATTAACCTCTATGAGCTCACCGCTGACGGGAGCCTTGATCGGGCCGACGTATTTGCCCGACTCGATTATGGCAACCCTCTTGCCCCGCTCGAGCTCGAATCCGACCTTTCTGGGACGGACGTAGAGAAGGCTTCCGGCCACAAACTGGCCGACATCGGTCAGACCAGTTATGATCGTATCATCGCCCTCAAACCTGACCCACATCATCGAATCGACATCATAAAACGTCTCTTTGTCATCCGGGAAATTGCATCCCTCAAGTTCAAACATGCTTCTCCTCCTGTAAATTTGACTAGCTATGCGACCCCGGCCTGTGGAGTATCCATTATGTCCATCACGACTTCCAGAATATCCATCACTTTGAGCTTGCTCTCTTTGGAGACGGCATTGACCAGCGTCCTTTTGCACTGCTGACACGAGGTGATGAGTATATCGGCCCCGGTCTCTTCCGCCTGCTCTATAACTTTCTTGCCTATTTCAACCGGCAATTTGGCATCGACCACTTCCAGATCGCCGCCGCCGCCGCAACAGAGAGCATATTCTCTGTTATGCTTCATCTCGACAAATTCGGCGGCCGATATCGCCTCGATGATCTGCCTTGGCGCATCGTAGACGCTTGAGTTTCTGCCAAGATCGCAAGGGTCATGGTAGGTAACCTTGGCCTTGAGCTCGCCTAGCTTGATGCGGCCCTCATCGATGAGGTTCTTGATAAATTCGGTGTGATGAAACATTTGAACATCGGCCTCTTTATACTCGTGCATCCAGGTGTGAAAGCAGGAGGGACAGGAGAAGACCATCTTCTTTGCCCCTATCTCTTTCACCCTCTTCAGGTTGTGTTCTTTAAGCGGTTCTACGAAGTCGCCCATGCCGGCCACGATTAAGGGATAGCCGCAGCACCACTCCTCTTCACCCATGATCGTAAAATCTACTTCGGCTTTGTCGAGAAAAGTGACGAAGGTGGCCGGGATCGACTGGACGGCCGGAGAGAAACTGGCCATGCAGCCGACGAAATAGATGACTTCGGCAGAATCGCGCACGTAGAAGTCGTCTGGGGCCTCGTCCAGAAACTCGGCCCACATGGCCCGATCGACGTTGGGAAAGTTGGCCACATTGCGCTCAACCTCCATGGCGTCTTTCATCAGGTTCAAATTCTCCGGATAAGTCTTGTTATCCACCAGATGCTTGCGGACGGCTATCCGAAGTGACCTGGTATCGACGCCCCTTGGGCAGAGTTCTTTGCAGCGGGCGCAGAGGGTGCACTTGAAGACCTCCTGCAACTTCTCATCCAGCCCCAACTTGACATAGTTATGGATCAAGCGGGGGTTGAAGGTTGGCGAGCACTCGACAACCCTGCACTGTGAGGTGCAGGTGCCGCACTGAAAGCACTTATCGATATCGCCCCCGCCCTCTATCTTGCGTATTTTGTCTACAAGTCTGCTGTCCGCTTCCACGATGACTATCTCCTGACCGATTTATTTACCCATCTGGGAGAGAGGAAGTTTGACCAAGTTCCGGTGACATCTACATTATCGATCACCAGCTTATCTCCAGCGTCCTCTATCGGTTTCTCATCGACCTTGAACTTGTCGTAGAAGTTCTTATCGTAAGGGATGCCCGCCTTGTCCAAGAAGGGCTCGACCGGAGTCGAATTGAATTGGACCGCCGCTATCTCATATGGATCGGCCCCCATGCAGAGGGAAGCGACTTGATAGGGGAAGAGGACGGGTATCTTGAACTCCTCGGCCCCATCGGGGCGCGCCTTCTGGATCCATTGATTCTTATCCAAAGTGTTACCGCAACCTGGGCAATTGGTGCAGATGAGATCGGCGTGCGTCTCGTCCCTTATCGACTTGAGTTTGCGGAAGGTCTGAGATCTGGTCATCGTCCGGTTCATGATAATATGACGGAAACCGAATCCGCAGCACTCATAGAAGGCCGAGTAGTCGCTGGCCACATTGGCCCCGAGGGCATGAAGGAGGCCATCGACCACTTGAGGACGGTAGCCGCCGATGGCGTTCTCCATTATCCCCTTCCAGTAGTGGTCGCCGTAGTGGACGGCCACCGTGACCTTATCAAGCTTATATTTGGCCTTCTCGGCGATGCGGTCGCGCAGCGCATAGATGACATCGGAGACGTGGACGATGGACTCGGGAACGACTAGTTCGCGGCCGAGCTCCTTTAGATACTTCTTGACCTTGGCTCTGAGTTCATCCGATTCGATCAGCCAGTGCCTCGCCTCGGTATAGGTGGCAAACGAGGTTATGCAGTGGATGTTGAAGTTACGCTCCATGGTGTAGCACTCATGCCAGTTGCGGGCCAAGACCCCGACCAGAGCGGGTAGCGACTGGATGCCGGTTGCCCAATACATCCAACCGGTGCACGAGGTCTGGGCGTCGGGGTTGTAGTAGTCGATGCCGAGCTGATCCCAGATCCACCAGAGGCTCTTGGCCGCCCCCGGGTTTATGGAGCAGAGGTTACAGGATTTATGATCCCAGAAGTGATCCAAATGGACCTTCTTCTTGTAACCGGGAACCGTCTCGTATTCGGCGTAAGGCCCCTTGATCCGCATGATTTTGAGCTCTCCCGCCTTCTCCAGCTCTTCAAGCTTCTCATCCAAATGTCTGGCCTTCTCCAGATCGTGCGGATAGGCCGCCTTATTCGGACAGATGCCGCTCGGGCAGGGCTGTATCTTAATCCCTTTGCTCTTTTCTTCTTTGACTTGACTCTCTTTACTCATCGTTACCCTCCTCTTCGTACTCTTCTAGCTCTTCCTCGACGAGCTCGGCCAGAAATGGGCTGGCCGCCTTGAGCCTTTCGAGCGAGCCGTCCATCTGCCAAATCTTTTGAAGCTCATGGACAGTCTTGGGATTGACCCGCCAAGCCGATTCCACTCCGGCCAAGACGTCTACCCCTTTGAGCCCCTCATAATCATCCGGCTTGGCGCCGAGTCTCTTTCTGAGCTCTGGGATGAAGTTTCCCATCTTCTTGGTCTTGGGACCCCAGTCGGGGAAAAAATCGCCCTGGATCATGTCGGGCGAGATCTGGGTTCCAGTCATCATGATGCATTTAAGAACCCTGGTGAACGGCTTCATCGCCTCTTCGCTAAGGCCAAGGGCGTGAGAGATATCGCGCAAGATCATTACGGCGATGGCCGGCTGATTGCCCCTTGGGCACCTCACTATGCAGTAGTGGCACTGGGCGCAGGCGTAGATCTTCTCCCGCATGAGATCGAGTATCTCGGAATCGTTGCCATCCATCATGATCCGCATTACCTCGCGCGGATTATACTCGTTGAAGTGAGCGGCCGGGCAAATAGAAACGCAGGTGCCGCACCTCATGCAGTTCTTGACGGCGTGCTTGAACCTAAAATCGCTTGAGACCTCCTTGTAGAGAGGCCCCTCCTTAGGGCCGTGTTTTACGACCTCTTCTTCCCATTCCTTCCAACCTTTTGGCATCTCATTCCTCCTTAATTTGATGACCGTCCGTCTGAACAGAAAGTCCGGCCTTGAGTCGCTTTAAAAACAGAGTACCCGGTCGGCCTCAAAGGTCATGTCGACGATTGAGGCGGCTCCGGCCATCTCGACCCCTTCGATCAGGTCATCCTCCGTCAAACCCTCAACCTCCAAAGCCTGATGACAAGCGAGGAGCTCAACTCCCTCCTCTTTGCAGCGGTCGAGCCAGGTCTTTAGGGTGATTCCCGAGCCCTTGACGAGCTCTATCTTCTCCGCCGCCCCTTTGACGACTTGGGTCGCCCCCTTCATGGTGAACCAGATGGTGACATCCAAATCCATCGCCTTGGCGGTAACCGCAAAGAAGAGCGGGGCATAAGTCCGCTTGGGCTCATCCACCCCCGAAGATTGGATGATGAGCAATTTTCCTTCAGAATCTCCTGCCATTTTTCCTCCCATTTTATTAATGAATATCTATCTGTTTTGGGGGCAAAAATGCCCTCAAGTAATTTGCTAAGTCCGAAAACCTAGTGATAATCCATAAATGGTCTGGCCAGATTCAAAGCCTCATTCACTTTGAGCTTGAGCTCATATAAGATGTAGCCGGCCTGGTTGCAAACCTCCTTGCCTCTAACGTCGGGCAGGGCCTCTATGCTTTCGGCGCTGCAGCCGAGCACGATGGTCTCCTCACTTGCCTCATGTATCGCCTCGATCGGAAGGAGTATCTCCCTCTCTTTCGTATCGACCGTAAAAAAGCTCGTCTTCTCCCAATCCGGGTCCTTGATGATGCGCTTAACCTCTCCTATCATCACTAAGCCGCAACTTACCGATGTGCCCTCTTTCACCCTATCGATGATCTTTCCCATGCGTTCCTTCCGCCCTAAATAAAGTTCTTGCCAAAAGGTGCCAGGAGGACCCTCTTTGAGCGATCCTTAAAAGCGTCGCTCCAAAGAGGACCCGTCCCAAACCCCAAAACTTCTTACTTGATCTTGATGAAAAAATGGAGCACTCCACCCAACTGATCCATCTTGATGAGATCGTTACCTGTCCGCTTACACCAGGCGGGTAGATCCCGCTCGGTTCCCGGATCGGTCCCTAAGACCTCCAATATCTGACCGGAGGCCATCTTCTTTGAGGCCTTCTTGGTATTTAGGATGGGCATCGGGCAGAATTGACCCTTGCAATCCAACACCACATCCGCCTTTATCGATTCACAACAACCTGACATCAAACTCCCCCCACTCTAAGCTCAAAGATGCTTTAAGCCGATCACTCTTCGGCAAAGAGCCCTTTCTCCTCGTAATCCTTGTACTCCGCCTCCAGCCAAGGCTGGACCTCGTCGCCATGGGCCAAGTCCTTTACGTCCTCATCCAAGGCGCTCGGCTCGATCAGAATACACCAGCCCTCCCCATGGGGGTCGCTGTTAATGAGACTCGGATTCTTGACGACCGCCTCATTGACCTCGATTATGCTCCCGTTTACAGGGGCCTTCATCGGACCGATGTATTTTCCGGCCTCAAGAGAGCCGAAGGCCCTCCCCTTTATGACCTTGGCCCCGGCTGGCTTGATTTTGACGTAGGCCACCGTGCCGGCCGCCTTCTGGCCAAACTGATCCACCCCGCTTCGCACCTTTCCGTCTTCCAATTTGGCCCAGATATGCTCCTTGCGGTCGTAATAGAGCTCATCTGGCAGTTCAAACTCCTTATACTTGGCCAAAACCTACCTCCCTAGATGAAGTTCATAACCTTGTCGTCGACTATCATGTCTACAAGATGCGGATAGTCTATGAGCTCGGCTGTGGCCGAAAGCTTTTTGCCGAGTCCGCGTTTTTCGACATCGTCCTTCATGGCATAGATCTTGCCGCCCTTAAACTTTGAGGTGTCAAGGTAGACACCGTCCTTGATGAGAACCACTTTGGCTGCCGAGTCATGGCTTGCAATCTTGAGTCCGATGTCGCCAAATGGTTTATCCAAGAGATAGACGCCCATTCTTCCTCCTTTACCAATCTACATTCATGTCGGTTTGCAAATAGAGAGCGGCGGCTTTGGCCCGGTCGATCACCTTAAATCTATCTTTGAGATCGCCCACTCCGATGACTCTCTCCTTGATATCTTCATCGACCACATAGTAGCCGGCTTCTGCCTCCTCCAATGAGGGGAGATAGCCCAGGCTCTCGGTCTCTTCCATGTCTTTAAGGGCGTTATAGACGCCGTCGCCCTGAAAGAGGAGATCGACCTTGTGCTCATCGATTCCAGCTACCGCTCCCGTCGCCGCCCTCATCCCTTCCGTCCAGAAGATGTTGCCGTGAGGAGCGCGATTAAAATGATATAGAATCCTCTTCTCAGCCATACTTGCCTCCTTCTTTTACTTCATTTTTTAAAGCGGCTTGTCCTTATCTACAGCGTAATCAAGCGATCGCATTCGCCCATGATGTCGGCAAAATCGGGCAGGCCGCCGACTTTGATGTTCTCGATGTAATCCTTGCCGCCTTCAAGACCGCGGCCGTTGACGCATATTCCGCAGCAGGTGATGTCGGCTCCCTTATCTACAACCACCTTCATCTTGGAGACCGGTAGATTCTCCTCGGTGGTTCCGGGGAAACGCTGATACTTGATGGGGTTATAGACCCCGTCCAAGTACCAGAAGGCTTGGACCTCGTGACCCTTATCCAGGGCCGCATCGGCCAACTTGGCAAATATGTCGTAGTTTTGGGATTGCCATGGCCCCTCGGTAAGCAGAAATCCTATCTTTGCCATCTTCTTCACCTCCTTAAATGGTTCTGATCTATCCATAGATGGCCGCCCCTTTCATCTATCGCCCCTCTGAAAGGGGCGGCCCCGAACTTAAGCTTGAGCACTAACCTCCAAGTAGCGCGCCGACCTCGGCCAGCACTTGATTGTCTTTATAGTGACGAAGCTGCATCGCCCCGGTCGGGCAATTGGCGGCGCACATCCCGCAGCCGTGGCAGAGAGCCTCGGAGACTATCGCCTTGCGCCCCTCGGGCAGATCGACCATGGTGATGGCATCGAAGGGACAGGTGTTTGCGCAGATGTCGCAGCCCTTGCACTTGGCCCGGTCGGTCAGTGCCTTATCCAAGCTGATGACGGCGATGTCGCTCGCGAGCATGGCAAGGGCACCGGCCGCCGCCCCTTTGGCCTGGGCCACCGCATCTGGGATATCTTTAGGTCCCTGGGCCGCCCCGCA
>JASEGU010000023.1 GCA_030017835.1 Actinomycetota bacterium
CAAATAGGACATTTCTGTTTTGCTAAGAAGCGGACATTTCTATTTTGCCTTGACAAGAACCAGTGCAAAGCTTGGCAAAGTTAGCAAAGTTGTGTTAACATATTTTTGCGCTTAAGGCCGCCATGGCGCGGGGTGGAGCAGTCCGGCAGCTCGTTGGGCTCATAACCCAAAGGTCAGGGGTTCAAATCCCCTCCCCGCTACCAAGTTCTACTTGGGCTTTTGTTGATAGCAGAAGCCCTTTTTGTTTCAGATCCTATATTTGTTTACATCTCACTCAAAATTAATATTCAAGAATAAATTAGAAATCCAATTAAAGTCATATTTACCCCTGCGCTATATTTATCTAAACCGATCTCTTCACAGGAGATGATTATGCTCGAAGTTAAGGATTTAAAGGTCGAAGTCTTCGGCAAGAAGATCCTCAAGGGGATGGATCTCGTCATCGAGGACGGCCAGACCCAGGTCCTCTTCGGGCCCAACGGTGCCGGCAAGACGACCCTGCTCATGGCCATCATGGGCTTTCCCGGCTATGAGATAAAAAGCGGAGAGATCATTTTTGGCGGCAAGGATATAACCAAACTCTCCTTAGACGAGCGGGCGCGCCTCGGCATCGGGATGAGCTTTCAGAGGCCGCCCACCATCAAAGGGCTAAAGACGGCCAAGATGATCGAGCTGGCCGGAGCCGACCCCAGCCACATCCCAGAGATAGCCGAGCGGACAAATTTAGGCTATCTCCTAGGGCGAGATATCAATGACGGCTTTTCGGGCGGAGAGATAAAGCGCTCAGAAATCGCCCAGCTCATGGCCCAAGAGCCCAGCCTGATCCTGCTGGATGAACCGGAATCCGGCGTCGATCTGGAGAACATTTCCCTGCTTGGCGAGGGCATCAACCACCTGTTGCACAAGGAACTGAAAAGGCAGCGGGTCAACTCGGCCCTCATCATCACCCATACCGGCCACATCTTGGACTACGTCGAGGCCGATGTCGGAAATCTTCTTCTGGACGGGCGGATAGCCTGCTCGGGCAATCCCAGAGAGATGCTGGCCCACATCAAAGAGAACGGCTATGAGGAGTGCGCGGTATGTCCCAAATGTTAGATGATCTCACCAAACGGGCCGAGGCGGCCAAAGATAAGAAGGCCCCGTTCGGGGCCGACCTAGACCTTGATCTCTATCTAAAGCCGTCCCAAAAGGGGCAGCCCCTGGCCGATCTCACCTCCCTGAGCGCCGAGGATAAGGCCCGTCTTACGGCCGTGGGAATAGATATTTTAGGCAAGGAGCGCTCAGGCAGCTTCTTCCAGCACGATATCACGGTCAATCATAGCGTCTCCAAACAGGAGGGCGTCGAGATCATGGGGACCGGTCAGGCTCTCAAGAAATACGATTGGCTGAATGACTACTACTGGAAGGCCGTCCAGGTGGATCAGGATAAGTATACGGCCCACGTTCAACTCCACTTAAACGACGGCTACTTCATCCGCGCCCTGCCCGGCATAAAGACGACCCTCCCCTTGCAGGCCTGCCTCTATCTGAAAGAGGAGATGATCGCCCAAAATGTCCACAATATCATCATCGCCGAGGAGGGAAGCGAGCTTAACATCATCACGGGATGCACGACCGGCCCCCATGTCAAAGGGGGCGTTCACTTAGGGGTTTCCGAGTTCTTCATCAAGAAGGGGGCCAAAGTCTCCTTCACCATGATTCACGCCTGGCACGAGGATGTGGCCGTCCGCCCCAGAACCGGCGTCATCCTCGAAGAGGACGGCGTCTTCCTCTCCAACTACATTCTGCTCAAAGAGGCTCGTTCGCTTCAGATGTATCCGAGCGCCTTCTTAAACGGCAAAAATTCGATCGCCCGCTTCAATTCGATCATAGCCGCCCTGCCCGGCTCCCACATCGACGGCGGGGCGCGGACTTACCTGAGAGCAGAAGGGGCCAAGGCCGAGATCATCTCACGCGCTTTGAGCACGGGGGGAACCGTCATCTCGCGCGGCCAGATGATCGGCGAGGTGGCCGGCGTCAAGGCCCATATGGAGTGCAACGGCCTCATCTTGAGCGAGCGGGGAGTGATAGCGGCCGTGCCCGAGATCGAGGCCCAAGTGGCCGATGTCGAGATGTCGCACGAGGCGGCGGTCGGCAAGATCGCCAAAGAGGAGATCGAATACCTGATGGCAAGGGGCCTTAGCGAGGAGGAGGCCACGGCGACCATCATCCGCGGTTTTCTGGACGTCAAGATCATGGGCCTTCCGCCCCACCTGGAGGCGGCCGTACGAGAGGCTATAGAAACGGGCGGAAAGGGCCTGATGTAGCGTCTTTTTGCTGGCCACCAATCATTTTGACCTTACAGAACCCCACCTTATAAGGGCCTTTACACTCATTGGAAGCTGTAGCATAATTGAAGTCAGAGGCTCCAAGCAGACTCTGCTTCAAGGAGCCGCCCTCTTTTGGCACATATCATAGAATATATTTTTCTGCAATTCCCCTCGGGAAGCGGGGCACAAGAGGAGGTGATACAGATGGCGATAGAGAAGAGGGAGCGCCCAGATTGGCCGATGCTCGGCGATATGGAAAGACTCATGGAGGAGGCGGAGCTCTGGCCGCGCAGGATGGGCCCCTTTTTTAGGGGGTTTGGACTCCCGACGCGGCGCCTCTTTGACCGTGAGATGACCCTTCCAACCCTCGATATGATGGATAAGGGGGATCGGATTGTCGTCAAGGCCGAGGTGCCGGGGGTGGAGAAGAAGGATATAGACATCTCCGTCACCGATGATATGCTGACCATCAAGGGTGAGTCCAAGAAGGAGACAGAGGTTAAGGAGGAGAATTACTACTGCTCCGAGCGTTCATTTGGTAGTTTCTCTAGGGCAGTAAGGCTTCCAGCCGCCGTCAAGGCCGATAAGGTCAAGGCCAGCCTCAAGGACGGCGTTCTGGAGATAAGCCTGCCCAAGACCGAACCAAAAAAGATAGAAGGGGTTAAGGTCGATATCGGTTAGAGAGGGATATACGTTAAGACTCCTCCCGCTTCCCGGCCCACAGGGGAGAGCCAAGCAGCAGCGATAAATCCCTCAAATAGACCAGCGAGCCACCCATCATCGATCCAAATGAGTTTTGGAGAAGATCTTAAAATTACTTGCAGGATTTTTGGCCATGATATGGAATATTTAGCCAAAATATGGCAAAATAGACACAATATATTGTGTTATTTCTGTCTTTAAGTCTTTGGCGATTGGGCCGAAGGGATGGGGGTGTATTTAAGATTTCACCAATACTTCATTTGCTCAAGAATGAGCAGGGGTCGGCTCAAGGAGGGGCAGCCGATGTCACCGCCCCGGCCGATGGGCTCGGTGGGGACTTGGCTCAAGAGAGGCTGGCGACAATCTCTCTAATAGAGGTCCTGGCCTCGCGGCTCAGCCAGATCGAGGGGCGTCCGGTCGCTCTGATCGAATTGACCGGCCCGCCCGAGCATTCGGACGGCAGGTGTCTCTACGAGGGAGAGGTCATCCTCCACATCCGTCACTAGCCATCCTCTCTAAATATCATTCAACCGGCGATCCCGAAGCGTATCAAGTTTGGGAGATGGGATCGTCACCCCCAGAAAAAATATTTGATCATCAGAGGCCCTTTGCCGGACGCAAAGGGCCTCTTCTCATTTAGGCCTCATGGATTTTGGCCCTCTGGGCGGTCTGCTGTTCTTCTTGAAAAAGGTTTGTTATAATAAAAAAAAGACCTATTGGCATGGGGCCACCGAACCATCCGATCCGATCTTGGAAAACTCCACCCCCTTAACCAGAAGAAGGAGGATCCATGAGAAGAAGGCGTCATTTTCCATTTGTAAGGCTAGTCTCCCTAATCATTTTTTTCTCACTCACCCTAACCTCCGCCGCTCTGGCTCTGAGCTTTGAAGGCGAAGAGGCCGTCCTGATCGGAGCGGATGAGGTCATAGAGGACGACCTCTATGTCGGGGCGGCAAGCTTCACTCTGGACGGCACGGTAAAGGGCGATTTGATAGTCTTTGCCCAGTTTATTAACATAAACGGAAATGTCGAAGGCGATCTTGTGGCCGCCGGTCAAATCATAAGCATAAACGGCAATGTCGCAGATGACGTGAGGATTGCCGGCCAGGTCTTGACCATTGGCGACGGAGCGGCCTTCGGGGGCGATCTCATGGCGGCCGGTCTCTCCATCGAATCCAAGAGTGGCACTTCGGTCGGCGGCGACTTTGCCTTTGCCGGCGCTCAGGCCTTGGTAAACGGGAACGTAGCTCAAGACATGCTGCTTGCGGTCGGCGGTCTTAAACTGGGCGGTCAAGTCGGCGGCGACGTAAAGGCGATGATCGGAGAGGCCGATGAGGGTGGCTCGCCCTTCACCCAGAGTAACCCGCCCGTGCCGCCGGTTCCCTTTGGTCTGACCATCACGCAGGGGGCTAGCGTGGCTGGCAATTTGGTATATACGAGCGAGTCGGAATTCGAAATTCCAGCGGGCGTCGTCGCGGGAGAGATAACCCATAAGTTGCCACCCGTAAGCGTCGATGCGGCTAAGGAGATATCTCCGACCGCCAAACTTTTTGGCCGGTTCTCGCCCTATGTCAAACGCTTCGTCTCCTTGGCCATAATCGCCCTCCTGATGGCCTGGCTCTTCTTTGAAAAGACCAAGGGCGCCGCCGATACCATCCTCGCCAAACCCTGGCCCGCTCTGGGGTTCGGGCTCCTCTCTGTCGCGGCTTTCTTCGTCTGGCTGATAGCGGTGATGATAGTCATGATAACTCTGGCCTCGATACTTGGCCTCATCGGCCTGGGAGGCCTGGCGGCTGCGGTCGTCTTTGCCGGCCTCTTTGCCATCGGCCTTTCGATATTCTTCTTCGTTCTTCTTCTGGTCTACGTGGTCAAAATATTCATCTGTCTGATAGTTGGAAGGTTCATCCTGCTTAAAGCGAGCCCACAAACGGCCGCGGGCAAAGTCTGGCCGATTTTGATCGGAGTCCCAGCCTACGTGGCCATCACTTCGATCCCGGTTTTAGGCGGGTTTTTGAATTTCATCGCGGTCGTTACGGGTCTCGGTGCGGTCTGGTTGATGGTCACCAGCCATCTTCAAGGGCGCAAAGAGGCCAAAAAGGAGAGTCGGCCTAAGGTTGAAGCGGCTCCTCAAGCATAGCGGCGGCCCAAGAGAGATAGTATTTGTGATATTTTGTCAATAAAGTGTAAGCGTCCATAACATATTGGACTTTTGGGCTGGTATAAAGTTGTTAACATAATAAGCGAGTGGGGAGAGCTTGTTGGGCCCTCTGTATGCTTTTTCAGTATTGTACCAAATAAGGTATTTCATTAGGCCGGGAATTCGAACTGCGCCCGAAAACTTGAACTACTATTGAGGAATCCTAAGGTGAATGGTTGGACTTAACCCCTTTTTGTAGACATTCAACGTCCCTCACCTAAGGCTGTCTCAAAATCATATGGGCTGATCTGACCGATATGACTATGGCGTCGCGCGGCGGTTGTAGAAGACCTCGATATAGTCGAAGATATCTGCCCTGGCTGCATCCCGCGTCCCATATATCTTATGCCTAATGCGCTCCTTCTTCAAACTGGCAAAGAACGATTCCGCCACAGCATTGTCATAGCAATTCCCCTTACGGCTCATGGTGGGCAAAAATAGCCTGCCGGCCGATACCGAAAAGGAGATCAAGAGACTGGGAGCAAAATCCGCCCTCATCATCGGCGGCAGTGGAGCCGCCCCCGAGGCGTCCGACTTTCTGATGCTTGCGACAGATCCCACCCCCTTTAAGGGCGAAAGACTGATCAACGTGACCAAAGAAGTGGAGGGAGCCGAGAACGTCCGTCTCTCGGGCCGCTTTCTAACTCGTGTTTTTGACGGGCCTTTTAAGGACATCAGAAAATGGCTGGAGGATATGAAGGGGTTTGTGGCGGAAAGGGGAGGAAGGGTGAAAAATATCTATGCCTATTACACCACCTGCCCCAAATGCGCCAAAAAATACGGCCATAACTACGTCGTTCTCTTCGCCGAGGCGGACTAGGCAAGAGAGCTCTCTTGAGCCAGCCACATAATCGGGCAAGGGTCTTGAATCTTGGCCCTCTAAATGTTAACTTTGCTAAAATTTTGGTTAACAAAGGAGCGGCCATGAAGATCGAAGAGATTTTGACAAAGAGCGCCTCAAATCTGGAGGCCATCAGAGCAAGCAAGCCCCTGGTCCACCATATGACCAACCTGGTAGTTATGAACGATACTGCCAACATCACCCTCCACATCGGGGCCCTGCCCGTCATGGCCCACGCTCGTGAAGAGGTGGCCGAGATGGTCGCCATTTCGGGATGTCTTCTTTTGAATCCCGGCACTCTCACGGCCGAACTCGTCGATTCGATGCTGATAGCCGGCAAAAGGGCCAATGAGCTTGGCGTTCCGGTCGTGCTCGATCCGGTTGGGGCCGGGGCGACCAACTTTCGCACTAGCAGCAACATGCGTATCTTGAGCGAGGTCAAAGTATCGATTATGCGGGGAAACGCCGGAGAGATAGCCGCCCTCTCAGGGGCGGGCGGCCAGGTCAAAGGGGTGGAGTCGGTAGGAGATTTGGCCGATCCGCTCTCGGTGGCCAAGAAGGCGGCCAAAGATTTTGGCCTGACCGTTGCCATGACCGGAGCGCGCGATATCATAACCGATGGAAAGAGGGCTCTTGGCATAGATAACGGAGACAGATGGCTTACGACGCTGACCGGAACCGGCTGCATGTCGACGACGATGGTGGCTTCCTTTGCGGCCGTTGAAAGCGATCCGCTTTTGGCATGCGCCGGAGCGCTCATAGCTTATGGCATCGCGGCCGAAAGGGCCGCCGAAAAAGCCAAGGGACCGGCCACTTTCAAAGAAGCTCTCATGGACGGCGTCTACAATTTGACGGCTGACCAAATCAAAGAGGGCGGCCGGCTAGCCCTTCTTTAACTCAATCGATTATCTGGATTGTGTCTCCGGCCGCTATCCGGCCGCCCAGTGTAACCTCAGCAAATACACCTTCGGTCGGCATGACGCACTCGCCGGCCTGGGCTTTTATGGCGCAGGGCTTGTGACACTCCTTGCCGATCTTGCTTATCCTTACGATTGCCTCTTTACCCAACTTCAGGCTCGTTCCAAGCGACAGATTTACAAGCTCTAAACCTTCAGTCGTGATATTTTCGGCAAAGTCGCCGGGGCCTACCGAAAGCCCCTTATCCTTCATCTTCTCGATCGATTCGACGGCCAAGAGGCTGAGTTCGCGCAGCCCATCACCTCCGTGGGCGTCGCCGGCAATGCCTTGACCGGGCGACAAGACCGCCTCGCTTGCGGGACTCTTTCTTACTCCTTTACAGTTTGATATGTTTATGGAGACGATCTTTGCGAAGGCGCTCATACCCACAACACTCCTTTGGCTAAGATTATAACAAAAAAATCGTAAAATTCTCGAAGGGTTTTAGTGGATTTTATAGTATTTAATATGGCAACATTATCTCTATGACAATCAATACTCAAAACAAGCGGAGGTAATAATGAACTCAAAGAGCTCGGTAAATCGCAAAGTTCTGATCTTTCTCCTCATTTTCTTACTCTTTCTGGGTACCGGGTACGCGCTTTTAGCACCGTTTAGGGGGGGGACCGAGGTGGAGACCGAAACTATAACTTCAACCGATGAAGAGGTCGATAATAATAAGGAGCAAGAGCCGGAAATGACCGAGGAGGGAAGCGAGCCAGCCGCAGAAAAAGAGGAGGAAGTCGATGGATCCTCTTCAAGTCGCCACTTCGGTTATATAAAAGGGGTCAGCGAGAGCGCCGGTAATTACACCATCACCGTCGATTTCGCCGATTTTTTGACGGGCGATGAGGCGGCCGGGGCCGCCACCGCCCACGGCGACGAGTCGCCGCCGCCAAACGATTACTACATCGTCAACGACGATATGACCACGACAAACTTGCCTACAAGCGGCATAAGCAGTGTTATTATGACGACAAAATCGGATGGGGTAGAGCCGGAAGGCTATCCGGTCAATTTCGGGGTCTGGTTTGACACGTATATCGGCATGATTTCAGGCAGCGAGTTCGTTACCGACGCTCCCTATTGGATAACGCTCGAGGCTGGAGTGGTCACCGCCATAGAGGAGCAATACCTGCCTTAAACTGCGCCCATCTTGCTTTCAGTTTTCTTTGGGTCTATATTTAAACTTATATCACCATTGCAAGCTGCTGGAATTATTTTAGAAATTTGCCACAAAGAAGCCCATTTTTTGGAACCAAGTCAAATCGAAGTCCCTCTAAGCGTAGACTAAAACCGGAGGTGGTTTGGGAATGAAGGTTCTTCAAATTCTTAGTTTGAGGTGGTCGAAGAGGGTGGTTGCTGTAGTTGTGGCAGCCGGCATGCTCCTTGCCCTCCTTCCCTCTGCCATAGCGGTAACCAGTTATATGAACCAAACGATGATATCGCCGATGCTGAGAAGATCTCATTAAGCTCAACCGAGGCCCAGAAGCACGACATGGACGCGGGCGACGTCGATTACATGAAGTTCTCGGCCACCTCGGGTGATGTCGTAACCGTAACCGTCATGGGTCTTGGAGTCTGCTCCGATGTCGATGTCGAGATCTTGGATCCGGCTAAGAAGAGTGTCACTACGGGCAGGGCCAAGCTCGTAGCCGATCAGGCCGCCGCGAGCGGTATGAATTGGAATACGCTTTACGTCGCGACCGGTGCGAACTTCCCCGACGCCCTGGCCGGTGGGGCGGCTCTGGCCAAGAACGGCGGGATAATGCTCCTGGTTGATCCGGCCAACTTGAGCAGCAACGCCGATGCCAAAGCTGCCATGCAGACCAATTCATCCAAGATAGGCAAGTGTTATCTTCTTGGTGGAAACGGAGCCCTCTCCGTCAAGGTCAAGGGCGAGATAGGCGTCATTGTCGGCAAATAGGCTTTAAGAGGATAACAGAACATAAAGAGGGGGCCGGGTTACCCGGCCCCCTCTTTATAAAACATCTACTCAAGAACCCGACATCGCAGCCTCATTTTACCCGATAGCTTATATTTACCCTGACCGTGACCTCCTCTTGACCCGGCTCGATGGTCGGATAGGCGTATTCGACTGGAGCGCCCGCCCCTAAATCATCTTTCTCAGAATAGACGGGAAACTGTTCTTCGTACATGTACAAGACCTTGCCGAGTCTCAGACCAAGGGCGGGGACGACGGCCTCGGCCTTCTTTCTGGCGTTCTCTATGGCGAGATCTCTAGCCTCGCTTAAGGCGGCTTCGGGGTCGTCGAGGCGGAAGGTGACCCCGTCGACCATGTTCATCCCGGCCTTGGCGGCCTCATCCAAAACCTTCTCTATCTTTTCGAAGTCCTTGAGCTTAACCTCTATCGATTCGTCAAATATGTAGCCGCTAGGCTTACCATAGGCGTCGTACTGGGGGGTGAGGCTATACCTGGTCGTCTTGATATCTGCCTCATCTATACCCAGCTTTTTAATGGCCTCGATAGCAGAGCCGACCTTCTTTGAGCTCTCGCCCATCAGGACTTTGGCGTTGCCGCCGCTTGCATTGTAGCCAAAGCTCATCACGGCCACATCGCTCTTGACGACCGCCCTACCCTCACCGCTGAAAGACATCTCTCTTGGCAAATCTCTGTCTAAGGCCCTAAAGATGAGGCCTACGGCGATGTTGACCAAGATCGCCGCGATCAAGATGGCGATGACCTTAAACAAGCGGTCGGAAACCTCAACCTTCTTTACCTGGTCTTCCACGATTAACCTCCTCGATGATGATGGCCTTTACTCTTTAGATGACTCTAATCAAATCAATCAGATGGGTCAAGATGGGTCAACTAGAATATTTTTTTGTATGATTTTAAAAACTGTTTTTAGCCAATATCCTTACGCCGCCTTGAGCGGTAAGGGTGAAGGGAGGCGATAATTTTAGGGTATATCCTGGTCAAGGGGGCAAAGTCCTATATTATCTTTAGCAAAAGGGGTTTTGGCACCAGACTAGCCTTGCCTTGTGCCTTTTTGGAAATAAGCTTGGGTTTTTTAATAATATTTTCTATTGCCATGCCGATAACTTATGATAATAAGTCAACCGATATCGGGGTAAATTCCTTAAGCCCTCCGGCCAAGGAGGGAATCTAGATTGCTAAACGTGGCGTTAAAAGAAGCGCCCAGTTCGAACATGGTGGTGGCCCTTGAACGTTAGCATCAAGAATAGATTGACCATAACCATAGGACTGATGCTTGCCCTCCTCATGCTGGTTGGCATGATCTCCTTCGGCCAGCTGGTCGCCATAAATAACCGTCTTGAGGTCATGGCCAATCAAGAGGAGCCGACCAGCCAGGCCGCCTATGAGATGGAGATCAACCTGATCAGAATGGGCTTTGCCATCTTAGGTTACCTCCACGATCACGACGAGCTGCATCTCGATCGGATAGCTGAGGACAAAAGAGAGTTCAAGGAGTTTCAGGCCGACTACGGCAAACTGGCCGAGACCGAACTTGAGAAGCAGCTTGGGGCCAGGGTCAAGGCGGGCTATCAGGATTTCGTCGAGCTTGGGCATAGCCTGATAGAGGTCGAGAAGAGTCAGCAGGAAAATCTCGATAAATTGGCGGTCAACCAGCAGAAGATGGACGACATCTTGGACGAAGGGATGGAGCCCACGGCCAAGCAGTCGGCGGCCAAATCGTATGCCAGCGGAGAGCTTGAGATCAACGCCTACGAGATAGCGGCCACCGTCGGCAATTACCTCCACTCCCCAGAAGTAAAATACAAGAGCAAGATATACAAGGATGAGGGGGATTTTCGCACCAACCTCGAAAAGTATAAAGGTTTGGCCTCTCCTTCCGAGGCGGCCCTGCTCAAAGAGCTAGAGACCATCTTCAATGAGAATATGGGCCTGGTCGATCTGATACTCGAGCAGGACGACGAGATTGAAAAGAAGCTGGCCGATCTGGTCGATCTTAGTGTGAATCTAGATAACCTGCTGGACGATGAGATACAGAGCTTGACCATGAAAGACCTGGCCACGGCCAAAGCCAGCGCGACCGGCCTGGTGACCGGCTCGATCATCGGCATCACCATCCTTCTGCTCATCATCTTCACCTTCTCCATCTTCATCGGAAACGTGACCTTAAAATCGATAGCCGATCCGATAATGAGCTTGGCCTTGGCCGCCCAGGCCATCGCCAATGGCGACTTCTCCAAACGGGTCGAGGTGATGGCGACGGGCGACGAACTTCAAGAGCTTAGCGAATCCTTCAACACCATGGTCGAGAACCTGGATAAGGTCACCGTCTCAAGGGACTATACCGAGAACATCCTAAACACCCTATCCGAAGCCCTGGTGGCGGTCGATGCAAACGGCGACATTGAGACGGTCAATCCGGCCGCGCTCAACTTGCTCGGCTATGAGGAGGGTGATTTGATCGGCAGGCCTTTCAACTTGATCTTTCCAGACGAGGATATCAAGGGCGCCCCGATAGATCCGGATATAACCGCCTGCAACAGCATGAAGAGCGTCGAGACGACCTATAAGAGCCGAGGGGGGACGAAGATCCCCGTCCTCCTCTCCAAGACGCCGATCAGCGAGCGGGACGGAGAGATGTGCGGGCGAATGGTCACGATCGCCACCGACATCGCCGAGCGGAAGAAGCGCGAGAGGGAGATGGAGGCGATCATCCAGGTGGCCCTGGCCATGAGGGTGGCCAAAACCCATTACGATATCGTTCCCATAGTCCTCGATCAGGTCTCCGATATCCTGCGAGTGGAAGCGGCCTTCTTGGCCATGTACGATGATGTCAATGACGAATTGGTGATAGAACTCGGCCGGGGGAAATGGATCAAACTGACCGACCGTCATCTTCCGCCCACGATCAAGACCCGGTCCCTGCTTAAAGATGGGGAGCCCTATCTGAGCAACGATCTGCAGAAGGATACCGCCCCCTTTGCTAAGGAGATGACACTCGATTTGAAGGCCATCGGCATATCTCCCCTGATAGTTCAGGGCCGCCAGATCGGCCTCATTGGAGTGGGGAGTAAGAACAGATTCACCAAGGCCGATTTAAATCTCCTTCGGGCCGTCAGCGACATGGCGGCCAACGCCATTCAGCGGGCCGTCTTGAGCGAACAGACCATCCAGAGGATGAACAATCTTTCGGCCCTGCGCTCGATTGACACGGCCATAAATTCCAGTCTTGATATAAAGGTCGTCTTGAACGTCGTCTTGGATCAGGCCAAGACGGCTCTTTCGGCCGGGGCCGTCTCCATCTTGCTTGTAAATGAAGTGGAGCAGACCTACGACTTTGCGGGCGGGGTCGGCTTCAACTCCGCCGAGATACATGAGCGCCGCCTTAAGATCGGCGAAGGCTTGGCTGGGAAGGCCGTCATGGAGCGGCGGATCATTGGAACCTCGAGCATCTCGGCCAAGGAGGGCTCCGATTTTGCCGTCAAACCGGTCGGCGGCGAGGGCTTCGTCTCTTATCACGTGGCCCCCTTGATCTCCAAAGGAGAGGCCCAAGGCCTCATTGAGGTATTTCATAGGAGCCCCTTCATACCGGGGCGGGAATGGATAGACTTTCTAGACGCCCTGGCCGCTCAGGCGGCCATCGCCATAGACAACGGCCAGCTCTTGGAGAAACTGCAACGCTCCAACGCCGAGATTACCATGGCTTATGAGAAGACTCTGGAAGGCTGGTCCAAGGCTCTCGACCTTCGCGACAAGGAAACCGAAGGTCATACCCAGCGGGTGACCGAGATCACCCTTAGGCTTGCCCGCAAGATGGGGATCGAGGGCGAGGCTTTGGCTCACATGAGAAGGGGTGCTCTTCTGCACGATATCGGCAAGATGGCCATCCCCGATGCCATCCTGCTCAAGAAGGGGACCTTGAGCGATGAGGAGTGGGAGATAATGCGGACCCACCCCGTCAGGGCCTACGAGATGCTTCTCCCCGTATCATTCCTTAGGGCCGCCTTAGATATTCCCTACTGCCATCATGAGAGATGGGACGGGACCGGTTATCCGAGGGGTCTGGCCGGCGAGGAGATACCGATAACCGCCCGGATATTTGCCCTGGTCGATGTGTGGGATGCTCTCTGCTCCGACCGTCCCTACCGGGCTTCTTGGCCCGAAGAGAAGGCGAGGGAACACATAAAGAGCCAGTCGGACAAGCACTTCGATCCTAAGGTGGTCGAAGTCTTCTTGGAATCCGAGCCAGATCTTAATCTCGGTTAAACGACCTTTTAGATCCGAAAACTCATCAAGCTGGGCGCGCTCCCCTCAATCCATCCTTCAAATCTGGTAGAATTATCCAATGGAAGAGATGATTTCAAGGCTTAAGGTTCTCGGCAGGGAGGTCTCTTGCGAGAGGGGCGAGCGCCTCTTTCTGATGGGCGCGCCCGCTAACGCTTTTTTCTATCTCCTCGAGGGGGAGATCGGTCTCTACCGCTCAAGCCAGGAGGCAAAAGAGGTCCTGGTCGCCAAGGTCAAGGGGGAGGGCTTCATCGGCGAGGCGGCCGCCTTAGCCAGGGTCGCCTATCCGGTCAGCGCTCAGGCTGCCCTAACCTCTCGCTTGGTCCGCTTTGAGGTGGAGAGATTTCTTGCCGAGGCCTCAAAGGATCCTTCCTACATGGAACTCATGATGACCATCATGGCCAAAAAGTGCCTCCATCTGACCCAGCGCATTGATACCTTGGGCATCAAAAGTCCCAAAGAGCGGATAGCCGAATATCTCATCATGACCTCGGGAGGCCGCCTCGCAGAACCGTTCGAACTCGGCACCAAGAAGGCCGATCTCGCCAAATATTTCGGGATCGCCCCCGAGACTTTGTCGCGCAACCTAAAGCAGTTGCAGGATGAGGGGCTGATCGAGGTCATGGGGCGCCGAATCAAGCTGCTGGACACAAAAAAACTCGCTGTCAAGGCAAAATAGAAATGTCCGCTTCTTAGCAAAACAGAAATGTCCTATTTG
>JASEGU010000024.1 GCA_030017835.1 Actinomycetota bacterium
CGATTTAAAGCACTTTTTATCAGAACTTTACTCTGACCCCGACCAAAAACTACTCACTAATAACTACCGGCTACTCACTGATAAAACTGGTGCCCCCAGGGGAATTCGAATCCCCGCCGCAGCCTTGAAAGGGCTGTGTCCTGGGCCACTAGACGATGGGGGCAGCACCAAAAACCTTGAAAATGAAATGGTGAGCCGTGAAGGACTCGAACCTTCGACACCCGGATTAAAAGTCCGGTGCTCTACCAACTGAGCTAACGGCCCAAATCTATAGGACCCCTTGGCTCGGGCCAAAACCACTTTAAGGTAGGATTTTCGCAAGACCAAACCAAAGCCCTTTTGGACAGCAACCAACAGGGTATCAACCTTAAGCTTTGCTGTCAAGAAGTTTTACCGGGCAAACCAAGCTTAATGCCTAAAGTGGCGCCTGCCCGTAAAGACCATGGCAATCTTCTGCTCATCGCAAGCCGCTATTACTTCGTCATCCTTGACTGAGCCGCCAGGTTGAATGATGGCCTTCACCCCAACTTTAGCCAGTGCATCGATGGAGTCACGAAACGGGAAGAAGGCATCGGACGCGACAACCGCTCCTTTGCAGGCCGCCGGTCCGCCCGCCTTTTTGATGGCAAGCTCGGAAGAGTCGACCCGGCTCATCTGACCGGCTCCGATGCCAAGTGCCTTTAAATCTTTGGCCAGAACGATGGCATTCGATTTGACGTATTTGGCCACCCGCCAGGCAAAGAGAAGATCTTCGAACTCCGACTCCGTGGGCTTGGCCTTGGTTGCGACCTTCATATCGGCCCTGCCCTCTCTTATGACATCTTTCTCTTGAACCAAGATTCCACCGTCCACCCGCTTGATATCGAAGCCCTTGTCCTCACCTTCGCGCTCCTCGCCCATATACATCAGACGGATGTTCTTCTTGCTCGTCAGTATCTCCAAGGCCTCCTCGAGATAGGCCGGAGCGATGACCGCTTCCACGAAGGTCTCGTTTATCTTGGCTGCAACTGCCTCATCGACAGGCCGGTTCAAAGCGATTATGCCGCCAAAGGCCGAGATCGGATCGACAGCGTGGGCCTTTTCGTAGGCCGAGAGGATATCGCCGCTTAAGGCCACGCCGCAGGGGTTGTTGTGCTTGATGACGACGGCGGCCGGCACGGTGAACTCGATGCAGAGCGACCAGGCCGCTTCTAAGTCCAGGATGTTGTTGAAGGAGAGCTCAATGCCGTGGAGCTGCTCGGCTTGGGTCAGGGAGTGCTTGGGCGGATTTAGGTCGCTGTAGTAGGCGGCCTTTTGGTGGGGATTTTCACCATAGCGAAGTGACTGTATCTTCTTAAACCTCAAATTCAGGACGCTCGGAAACTCCTCGTCTCCGGCCAGATACTGGTTGATCAAGCTATCGTATTCAGCGGTCACCCTGAAAACTTCTTTAGCCAGCTCAAAGCGGGTCTCTCTTAAGGTGGCCCCGTCGTTTGATCTCATCTCTTCGATCACATCGCCATATCTCTTGGGATCGACGATGACGGTAACGCCCTCGAAGTTCTTGGCCGCCGAGCGGAGCATGGAGGGACCGCCGATATCTATCTGCTCTATGGCCTCGGGCAAAGTCACACCCTTTTTGGCGATAGTTTCAGCAAAAGGGTAGAGGTTGACGACGACCATGTCGATCGGGATGATATTATGCTCTGCGATCTTGCCCATATGTTCCTTGCTATCTCTGATGGCAAGGAGTCCGCCGTGGATAGCGGGATGGAGCGTCTTTACCCGGCCATCCAGCATCTCGGGAAAACCGGTCACCTCAAAGATGCTGATGACTTTGAGCCCCGCGTCCTTTAGGGCCTTGGCCGTGCCGCCCGTCGAGACTATCTCGGCCCCAAAACTCGCAAGTTCCTTGGCGAAATCGACGATCCCTTCCTTGTCGGAAACGCTAATGAGAGCCCTCTTGATCTTGACCTTGTCCATCACGCCTCACCTTTCTTGAGTATCCTTACCCTTCTTCCCCCTACCTCTAAACATCCTTTCGCAAATAGGCCTATAGCCTTGGGATATATACGATACTCTGCCTGGTGAATCCTGCTCATCAGGCTCTCTTCGTCGTCGTCCTCCTCGACATATACCGCCTCCTGCAAAATGATTGGGCCGCTGTCCAAGCCCTCGTCGACAAAGTGGACCGTCACCCCGCTCACCTTGACCCCGTACTCCAAGGCATCCCTCACCCCGTGGGTTCCGGGAAAGGCGGGAAGGAGAGAGGGGTGGATATTCATCATCTTCCCCTCAAAGGCCTGGGCCAGGTTGAGACCGGCAAGGAGCATGTAGCCGGCCAAGACGACCAGATCTATCTCATGCTCACGCAGAATCTTTACCAGCTCGGCGTCGTAGTCGAATCTGGTCTCAAAAGCGAGGCGGTCGATGAAGAGGGCTTTTATGCCGTGCCTTTCGGCCCGCTTCAGGGCGTAAGCCTCTTTGACGTTGCTTAGAACTAAGGCCACCTCGGCCGGGATCTCGCCCCTTTGGCAGGAGTCGATGATGGCCTGCAAGTTGGTTCCGCTACCCGAGGCGAGCACGGCCAGCCTTACCATCTTAGACATATTCGACCCCTTCTGCCCCACGTGCGACTTCGCCGATCTCAAAAACCGTCTCGCCCGTCTCCTCGAAGGCCCGCTTAACCGAAGGGGCCACCTCTTTGGAGACGACAACCGCCATGCCGATGCCCATGTTGAAGGCCTTAAACATCTCGGGCTCAGTCACGCCCCCCTCAAAGCGGATGAGCTCAAATACCCTTGGAACGCTCCAGGATGATTTGTCTATCTTAGCCCCAAGACCTTCTGGGATAATTCTTGGCAAATTTTCGGTGATGCCGCCTCCGGTGATGTGGGAGATGCCTTTAAGATCGAACTCGCCCAAGATTTTAAGTATCGAGCGGGCGTAGATTCTGGTCGGGGTGAGGAGCTCTTGGCCCAGGGTCTTACCGAGCTTGGGCAAGTTTTCGCCAAGTCTCTGATAGCCTTCTTTGAAGAAGATGCTCCGCACCAGGGAATAGCCGTTGCTATGGAGGCCGGAGGAGGCAAGACCGAGTATCTTATCGCCCGGCTCTATTTTGGAGCCGTCGATTATCTTCTCTTTTTCGACGATGCCGACGCAGAAACCGGCCAAATCGTAGTCGCCCTCATCCATTACGCCAGGATGCTCAGCCGTCTCGCCGCCAAGCAGAGCGCAGCCGGCCATCTTGCAACCCTCGGCTATTCCGGTAACGATGGTTGCCACCTTTTCGGGAACGAGTTTGCCGATGGCGATGTAGTCCAGCAAGAAGAGGGGCTCGGCCCCAAGTGCCACCACATCGTCTGCGCACATGGCCACAAGATCGATGCCGACGCTACCGTGGAGATCCATCATCTGGGCAAGCTTTAACTTGGTGCCCACCCCATCGGCCCCAGAGACCAGCACGGGCTCTTTATATCTCGATTTATCCAGAGCGAAGAGTCCGCCAAAGCCGCCGATTCTGCCCAAGACTTCGGGACGCTTGGTGGAGCGAACCGCCCCGCCCATCAGGCCCACGGCCCTAGCTCCCGCCTCAATATCCACGCCTGATTTTTGATAGGTCGCCCCTTCACCTTCGGACATATATCTCCTTTTAAGGGCCTTAGCCCTCCAGCATCTCCTTGGAAGGACCAAGTCCTCTAGATATCGCTATGGGATAGTCCCCGTCAAAGCAGGCCGCGCAGAATGATTCCTTTTCGCGGCCGGTCGCGTCGATCATGCCTTCCAAGCTCAAGTAGCCGAGGCTGTCCGCCCCGATAAACTGCCTAATCTCTTCGACACTCTTTTGCGAGCCTATCAGGTCTTCTTTCTGAGCTGTATCTATGCCGTAGTAGCAGGGATCGGAGACGGGCGGTGAGCTGATGCGCATGTGGATCTCGCTCGCCCCGGCCTCCCTTAACATCTGAACTATCTGCTTGCTGGTCGTACCCCTGACTATGGAATCATCCACCACGACCAGGCGTTTGCCTTGGATGACCTCTTTGAGCGGATTTAGCTTCATCTTGACGCCCATCTGGCGAATGGCTTGGGTCGGCTCAATGAAGGTCCGCCCAACGTAGCGGTTCTTGATCATCCCCTCGCCGAAGGGGATGCCTGACTCAAAGGCATAACCGATGGCGGCCGATGTCCCCGAATCGGGAACCGGGATGACAAGGTCGGCCTGGGCCGACTGCTCTTTGGCCAGATTGCTCCCCATCTTGCTCCTGATGTTATAGAGGAGCTTGCCGTAGAGATGGCTGTCTGGCCGGGCGAAGTAGACGAGTTCGAATATGCAGAGTGACTCCTTATTTGAGGGTAGGAGCTGGGTGGAGGTCAAGCCCCTCTCGTCGATGACGACCATCTCGCCAGGGCTCACGTCGCGAATGAACTCGGCCCCTAGGATATCGAAGCCGCAGGTCTCCGAGGAGATGACATAGTGGCCGTTGATTCTGCCCACCGAGAGCGGCCTTATCCCATGAGGATCGCGAAAGGCTATCAGTTTATCCTCGGTGATCAGGGTGACCGAATAGGCCCCTTTGAGCATGGCGGCCGTCTTCTTAATCCCCTCTTCGATACCTGAACCGGAGAAGCGGGCGATGAGGGAAGCGATCATCTCGCTGTCGCTGGTCGATTCGAAGCGGTCGCCGTCATTGGTAAGAACCATGCGAAGCTCTTTGGAGTTGACCAGATTGCCGTTGTGGGCCAGGGCCAAGCTGCCGTGAGCATATATCTTGTGGATGGGCTGGGCGTTCTCCCAGCGGTTGGAGCCGGTCGTCGAATACCTAGTATGACCGATGGCGATATCACCCTCAAGGCTGCTTAGACTGTCTTCGCTGAAGACCTGAGGGACCAGGCCCATATCCTTGAAGATGATGACATTGTTATGATCCGATACGGCGATGCCGGCGCTCTCCTGACCCCGATGCTGCAGGGCGTAGAGACCGAAATAGGTCAGACGAGCCACGTCCTCACCCGGCGCGTAGATTCCGAAGACCCCGCAGGCCTCCTCAAAGCGGTCGGTTAGCCGGCCCGCTTGCCTGTCATGATTTAACTTGCCCCTCAAAACCTCACCCCAAAAATGGAAGATATTATAGGTTCTCCCTTACATAGGTTACTGCGTTTTGGAAGAATTTTAAACCGGCTCCCTCACTGGGCAGACCATCCCTGGTCCAGGTGGGATGGTGAAGATCCAAGATGAAGTCCTCAGGGTGGGGCATCATGCCAAAGATGTGCCCGCTCGGATCAGAGATGCCGGCGATATCGTCGATGGAGCCGTTTGGATTGTGGGGATAGCCGGCCGCCTGGCCGTTTCTATCCACATACCTCAAGGCTACCTGGCCGCTCCTTTTCAGTTCGCTTAAAGTCTCGTCGGAGTCGACCATAAATTTGCCCTCTCCGTGGCAGACCGGAACGTAGATGAGCTCATCCATCCCCTTGGTAAAGACACACTTGGAGGCAGGGTCGACTTTAAGATAGACCCAGCGATCCTCGAATTTGCCGCTGTCATTGAAGGTCAAGGTGGTCCTTTGGCTTGCATAGTCGCCGCCTATTCCCGGAAGAAGACCCAGCTTGACCATGACCTGAAAACCGTTGCAGACCCCAAATATCAGCTTGCCGGCCGCTATGAAATCGAGCACCTCGCCCAAGAGTTTATTTTTCAGCTTGCCCGCGAGGACCTTGCCCGAGGCGATGTCGTCGCCGAAGGAGAAACCGCCCGGCAACATCAGGATGTCGAACCTCTTGAGGCTGCCTCTCTTTTCGGCCAGACTGTTTATGTGAATCCTCTCAACCTGGGCTCCGGCGGAAATAAGAGCGGCCGTGGCGTCCATATCCCTATTGATTCCGGCCGCCAGAAGCACGCAGGCGTTTACCCTTTTCAACATCGTCTCACCTTCACCTACCAGTCAAGCGGCGCCTTCCAGACCGCTTTGAGTTCGAATATATCGTATGAAAGGATTGCGCTCCCGCTCCTGCCGATGACGGCAAGAAGCGGCTCATCTTTTATCTTGCCGAGCATGCTAAAGGGAGAACCCGCCATCTTGGCCTCGAAGCTTTCGGCCTTATCGGGCGCAACCGTCACGAGCAGCCTTGCGTTGCTCTCGGAAAAGAGCATCTCGGCCTCGGTCAGATCCCCCTCGGTTTTAAGGTTTCTAAGATCTATCTCCATTCCAAGTCCGCCGGCAAAAGCCGTCTCGGCGGCGGCTACGGCCAAACCCCCCTCTGAAAGATCGTGGCAGGAGGCAACCAGCCCCTCGTTCATAGCCGAGTGAAGGAGATTATACATCCGCCTTGCCGCCGGAGCGTCCAGAAGCGGGGCCTTTCCAAAATCGAGTCCATTTACCATGTTATAGTGAGAGCCGCCCATCTCGGAGCGGGTAACGCCCAAAAGATAGACCTTGTCGCCGGCTCGTTTGGCGTCCATGGTGACGGCGCCCCGGACGTCGCCGATTCGGCCGATGGCCGAGATGAGAAGGGTCGGCGGAATCGACAAGGTCTCTCCGCCCAGCTCATATTCGTTGTGAAAACTGTCTTTTCCGGAAATGAAGGGGGTCCCCAGCCCAACGGCCGCATCATGGCAGCCCTTGGCCGCTCTGACCAGTTGAGCCAGCTTAAAATCTCCTTGCGGGTTCTCGAAAGAGAGAATGGGGTTGCCCCAACAGAAATTATCCAAGATAGCGATATGTTCTGGATCGGCCCCGACGCAGGCGGCGTTTCTAACCGCCTCATCGACGGCCGAGACGGCCATGGCGTAAGGGTCGATCTTGCCGAAGGAAGGATTGATGCCGTTTGAGACGACCACCCCCTCATCCCTGCCAAAGAGCGGCTTTAAGACGGCCGCATCCGATGGGCCGTCCTCGGCCGCCCCGACCAAGGGCTTGACGACGCTCGCCCCTTTGACCTCGTGGTCATATTGGCGGATGACCCACTCCTTGCTACAGACATTGTAGCTGGATAGAATGGCTTTGAGGCTCTTTAAAGAGTCACACTCCTCAAAGGGGCCCGTCTCTTTGGGCTCGCTCCACTTAGCCACCAGTTCATCCTTGGGCAGGCCGCCATGGACGAATTCCATATCCAGAAAGAGGACGGTCTTGCCCTCGCATCGCACGTGAACCTTGCCACTCGATTTGAACTCACCAATCACTGTGGCTTCCACATCCCACTTCTTCATGACGTTCAAAAAAGCATCGACCTTCTTGGGCGAGACGGCGACCGTCATCCTCTCTTGAGATTCGGAGACCCAGAGCTCCCAGGGGTCGAGACCGGGATATTTGACCGGGGCCTTTTCTATATCGACCAGACAGCCATCGGAGAGCTCGGCCATCTCGCCGACCGATGAGCTCAAACCGCCCGCCCCGTTATCTGTGATGGCATCAAAGAGAGCCTCGTCTCTGGCCTCCAAGAGGGCATCCATCATCTTCTTCTGGACGATGGGAGCCCCTATCTGAACGGCGGCCGTCGAAGTCGTCTCCTCCAGCTTAACGGAAGAGAAGGTTGCCCCGTGGATGCCGTCCTTACCGATTCGCCCCCCGACCATGACGATCAGGTCGCCATCTTCTATCTTTTTGATGTGGCTCTCCCGACCTTTGATGACCTTTGGCATGATGCCGCCGGTTCCGCAGTAGACCAGAGGATTATAGACATAGGCCTCGTCAAAGAGGATGGCCCCATTGACCGTGGGGATACCCATCTTGTTTCCGCCATGCTCGACGCCTCGCCTGACCCCTTTGAATATCCGCTTGGGACTCAATACCTTGCTCGGCAGCTTACCGGAGGGAAAATCGGGCGGACCGAAACAGAAGACATCGGTATTGAAGATGAGGTCGGCTCCAAGGCCGGTGCCGAGCGGATCGCGGTTGACCCCGACGATGCCGGTCAAGGCCCCGCCGTAAGGGTCGAGGGCTGAAGGGTGATTATGTGTTTCAACCTTGAAGACCAGGTTATAGTCGTCGGTAAATGATATTATGCCGGCGTTATCCTCAAAGACCGAGACAAGGAAGTCCTTGCCCACCTCTTCGGTCGCCCGCTTGATGTACGTCGAAAAGAGGCCGTCTATTTTCTCCGTCTTGCCGTCCTCTTCATAAACTATTCTAGCGTTGAATATCTTGTGCTTGCAATGTTCCGACCAGGTCTGAGCGAGCATCTCCAGTTCCACGTCGGTCGGCTTTGCGGACAAGCCCACCTCTTTTCGCTCCCGTATGACCTCTTTCTCTTTGAAGTAGTCCCGGATGGCGACCATCTCCTTGATGGCCAAAGAGAGGGTCCCTTCACTGCTGATCCTTAATAGTTCATCATCGCTCACGTCCAGATCGACTTCTACGACCCGATAGCCCTTGGTTTTTCCGGCCGAAAGGTGCCCCTTTATGATCTCCTCTTTGTGGGAGCCGTCTTTGGGGGTGAAGATGAAGTAATCCTCGATGATGGGGTTGGCCAAAAGCCCGGTCGCAATCGCTCCGGCCTCTTCTTTTGTAAGATCGCCGTCGATCAGGTAGATGCGGGAGGTATGAACGGCCCCATCACTTGGAAAGGAAGCGCCCAGAAGATCGGCTATCCCCTCCTTAGTGGTCATGGCCACATTATCTGTCACCCCGGGTTTGTAGCCGACCTCGATGGCCAGGTCGAAGTCTGAGAAGAGAGCCCGCTCGGAGGAGATTTGGATTACGGGGTCAGTTAAGAGTTCATCCTTGATCCTTATTATATCCGCCTCGGCGAAGTCGGCCGCAATGGTATATACCTCTACGGTTCTCACCCCGTCGACATCGATCATGAGATCTTCCGATATCGACCTCTTAACCGATTCTCCAAGGGCGTCTGTGACGCCTTCCTTGAAACCAACCTCGATGCGGTAAATCTTCAAACTTTAAGTTCCTCTCCGGTCAGGCGCCTAAAGGCCTCAAGATATCTCTTTCTCGTCCCCTCGATGACCTCTTCTGAAAGGCGGGGGGCAGGTGGCTCGTGGTTCCAGCCGATTTCATCCAAATAATCGCGGACGAATTGCTTGTCGAAGCTCTTCTGACTGCAGCCGGGGCAGTACTCGGCCTTATCCCAGAACCTCGATGAATCTGGGGTAAATATCTCATCTATCAGCATCGGCTCGCCCTCAAACTCTCCAAATTCGAACTTGGTATCGGCGATGATGATGCCGCGCTCCTCGGCAAATTCGGAGGCGAATTTATACAGCTTAATGCTAGCCTCTTTGAGGCGGGCTGCGATCTTCTCGCCGACTATCTCCTGCATCTGATCGAAGGTGATGTTCTCATCGTGGCCACTTTCGGCCTTGGTCGAGGGAGTAAAGATCGGCTCGAATAATTTGTCTGATTCCACAAGCCCCTTGGCAAGCTCTATCCCGCAGACGCTCCCCATCTTTTTATACTCGCTCCAAGCCGAGCCGGAGAGATAGCCGCGGACCACGCATTCGACCGGATAGACTTGGGCTTGTTTGACCAGCATGCTTCGGCCCTTTAGGTGCTCCTCCATGCTTTCGAGCTCGACCGGAAGGTCGCCCACTTCGGTTGAGATGAGATGATTCTTGATGATATCTTGGGTTTTGCCGAACCAGAAGGCCGAAAGCAGAGTCAAGACGCGCCCCTTGCTTGGGATATCGTCGGGTAGAATCGAGTCATAAGCTGAGATGCGGTCGGTCGCGACCAGAACCAGGCGGTCACCAAAATCATAGATGTCTCTGACCTTGCCTTGTTTTGCCGGTTTTATCAAGTTACCACCTCAAATGGGATATAAGGAGCTTTTTTACTGCGCCTGTTACAAGGACAATTATAGACGACTTGTAACAAGATTTGCCACTGATTTGAGCCGGCTTTTAGAGCAATGATCGTTGACGGAAAGGGGGCCGGCCGGACACTACCCTGAACAGCTATTTTTTAGGTTTATTGAATTATCTTGAAAAATATAGAAAAAAGTATTGACAAGAGAGAGAGAGTAATAGTGTATTAATAGTGGTCATCACCTTTTTGGTGGTGATTGACGAAAAGGCTGGGAACGTATGCCCCGTGAAGAATTTGGACGAAAGGAGGTGAAGAAGTAAATCGGCAGAAATATAAGAGCTACCCCCAAATAGCGAAAGGCGCAAAACTTAAAACTATTCAAAGGGTAGCAAGGTTAGTTTAGCACTTACACTGTGGATTTAACAGAAATGTAAACCAAAGGGAGGATGTGTATAGGCATGAAGACAAGAAAGACTTCAAAATCTTTCATCGCATTATTGCTTGCTTGCGTCATATTAACGACCTTTGTAACTCCTGTGTTTGCAGAAAGAGGCGACCACGACTTTAAAACTAAGTCTAGCTTAGACACGAATCAAAAACAAGTGAAATTGCCAAACTTGCCAAGCAGAACGGGATTTCGGAAAAGCTAATTTAAAACCTATAATCTCGCAACCTCGTTCTGCTTGGTATAGAAAGGTGGGCCATTAAATGAAAGATTACATCTGGGGACAGACACAAATGATTTTGCTGATATTTATAATAATCGTGTTGGCGGCAAGACCATACTTGCTTAAAAATAAATTTTTTGATAAATACTTCAATTTGACTAAATATCCCTTATTTAGGCGCATCTCACTTGGACTCATAATATTTACTATGGTTTTTATGGCGCTTACCATCTTCGCCAACTTGCACGTTGGTTTTTTCGACGGCCGATTCAAAATTGGTTTTGGCGACCCGCTCTATAGCTGGCATGCAGACTATATGGACTACGAGGGTATTCATAAAATATCTACCGGCAAGTCACAGAAGATAGCCTTAATCGATAGCGGTATCTCTGCATTTCAAGTGATGGAGGGCAATTCAATCGTCTTGACCGGCAATGATCAAGATAATAATGGCCATGGAACGATGATGTATTCGATCATAAAGGGTTATAAGGGTGATAAAGATGGCGTTTTTGGAATAGCTCCAGACGCCGAGATCGTTTCCATCAAAGTGATGGACGTAGATGAAAAAATTCAGCCTACTCTAATCGTCGAAGCTATCAAAAAGGCTATGGAGCTAAAGTGCACGGTCATTAACATCAGCATAGGAAGCTATAATTATAACCAAGAAATTTCGGACTTAATCGATCTTGCTTTATATCAAGATATCAGCGTGGTTGCTTCATCGGGCGATTATTCCAGCCCAGACATGCTCTTTCCTGCAAACAAAGATGGTGTGATATCCGTCGGCGCAATCACAGCAAACGGAATGGTCACCGATTTTACCAATGCACCAACTGAGACGATAATAAACGCGCCAGGCGATGAGATTAAAAGCGTGGATAACAAAAAAAACATCGTGGCCAATTCGGGAACTTCTCAATCATCAGCGATCATTGCCGGATACGTCGCCCTGCTAAAGGATTATGCCTCTCAAAAGAATACTAGCCTATCCAATGATGAGGTAATGCAGATACTAAAATACGTCAACCTAAACAACCGAGTGGATGAAAACGTCCTTTACATCGACGCTTTCCCCAAAATATAATAGGAGTCAATTTTGCTTCACCTCACCCAAATTTGCAAAATCTAACGTAAAGAGGGATAATGCTCCTGTGAAATAATAAAAAGCTTTAATTTAATAAGCTTTCACACCGTCCGCCGGGGCTTCACCCGGCGACGCTATTTTTTTGGAGGTATTTTTTTGATGTTAAGCAATGCAGTTGTAGAGCCAAATTTTCACGATTTGGCGCTGATTGACCCCGTTTTAAAGGCGGTCGACAAGGCCGGCTATGAGACGCCCACCCCTATCCAGATGCAGACCATCCCCCACATTTTGGAGGGCAAAGACCTCCTTGGTCAGGCCCAGACGGGCACCGGAAAGACGGCCGCCTTTGCCCTGCCGATCCTCTCTAGGATAGATCTTAAGAGGGCCGAGCCCCAAGTCTTGGTCTTGACTCCCACAAGGGAGCTGGCTATCCAGGTGGCCGAATCATTCCAGGAGTATGCCTCCCATATGAGCGGCTTTCATGTGCTGCCGATTTATGGCGGCCAAAATTACCAGGGGCAACTAAAGGGGCTCAAACGAGGCGTCCACGTGGTGGTTGGAACTCCAGGCCGGGTGATGGATCACATGAGGCAGAAGACTTTGAAGCTTGACGCTTTGACATGTCTGGTTTTGGATGAGGCCGATGAGATGCTTCGCATGGGCTTCATCGATGACGTGAAATGGATACTGGACCAGACGCCCCCCAGCCACCAGATCCTTCTCTTCTCGGCGACCATGCCCAGAGCCATCCACCAGATCGCCCAGAAATATTTGAAAGATCCGGTCGAGATAACCATCAAGGCGCAGACGGCAACCGTTGCCACCACCCGCCAGCGCTTCTGGCTGGTCGGCGGGGTCCACAAGCTCGATGCCCTGACCAGGATACTGGAGGCCGAGCCCTTCGACGGGGTGATCGTCTTCGTTAGAACCAAGACGGCTACGGTGGAGCTCGCCGCAAAGCTAGAGGCTCGCGGCTACGCCGCTTCGGCCATAAACGGCGACATCGTCCAGAGCAAACGTGAGGCCGCAATCGAGCAGCTCAAGACGGGCAAACTCGATATCCTGGTCGCAACCGACGTGGCCGCAAGGGGCCTGGACGTCGAGCGGATCAGCCATGTCATAAATTACGACGTCCCCCACGATACCGAATCATACGTCCACCGCATCGGCCGCACGGGCCGGGCCGGGCGAAGCGGCGAGGCGATCATCTTCGTTTCTCCGCGAGAAAAGAGCATGCTCTATGAGATAGAGAGGGCTACCAAGCAGAAGATTGAACCGATGCACCTGCCCTCGGCCCAGATGATAAACGACAAGCGAATCGCCCGCTTCAAAGAGCGAATCACCGACACTTTGGCCGCAAATGATCTTGACTTCTTCTACCAATTGATAGATCAATATAGGGAAGAGACCGACGTGGCTGCCATAAAGATCGCGGCAGCTCTGGCCAAACTGGTTCAGGGGAAAGAATTACTGCTTTTAAAGAGCGTGCCCGAAGAGAAGAGGCCCCCCTTCGAGCAAAGCCCAAGAAGGAACAGGCCTCCGTCCAAAGGCGGAAAACCTCACTTTGCGCCAAAGAAGAAGGGGCACAAAAAGATCTATTAATTCGACGCGTAACAACTGACTCATAAAAGCTGCTGCCAAGAGTTTCGGCATCAACGCCGCTCATATCGGATCGGCCTTATTAGTTCTTGACTCTTTGGGCTAGAGATGGCGGAGCCGGATCTTCTGAAGAACTGCTTTACCCCCAAGTCATAGCAGAAAGCCCACCGTCATGCCAAGCGTATTCAATATAACGTCGTCGATGTCGGTAGGGCGGGCTTCATGATAGCGCAAAAGTTTCCAATGAACTGAACCGATTCAACAGAGGCCGAGATGAAGAGCGAGGTCTTATTTAAAAACGTTCACCCCGACTCAATGAGATTTAATTTCAGAAATATCGGTATATAGTATTAAGTTTTTGAGGCGAGTGGTCTATGGATATGAGCCCACCAGCTTGAACTAGTAGCTAAGAGTGAATGGCAACCTGTAAAATCAAGAATACGAAAGGAGTGGTTGCCATGGGGGGGCGCGAAAGAAATACTCAGGAAAGTTTAAGCTCCAAATCGCGCTCGAAGCCATCGCCGGTGAGCGCACGACCGCAGAGATCGCGAGAGCCTACGATGTTAACCCCAACCTCATCGGCCGCTGGAAACAAGAACTTATCGACAAGGGCCACGAGCTATTTGACACCCTGGAGGTGGAGTTGACCCGCTTTAGTTGACACCCTAAGTTGATACAGAATAGATTGGTTCT
>JASEGU010000025.1 GCA_030017835.1 Actinomycetota bacterium
TTGCCTTTATTGCACAACTATTGGTCAAACCAGTACCAGATGTATAGGAATTACCAAACTGAATAATATACCACGATTACTCTTTATCGGCAAACCTTTTTTAAATGTTTAAATATATTTTTGAAAAAAATGCTGGGCTTGCTTCAAAGGCCCATTTAAGATTGGGGTATGATAGACAAGGGCGAGCAGGAAGATATGGAGATATTCATCCGCATCATAATGGCCAGCCGCTTTTTGGAGCGGATCGCCGACCACGCCGTCGACATCAGCGAAGAAGTCCGTTACATGGTCAAGAAGGAATTCGCGTAAATTGACCCCTTGGCCCCAAACCTGCCAGCCTGTGCGGTTTATCGCTTTCCGCCCAATCCCCTTGCTTCAAGACCGAAGAAGCGAATGGCATTATCGCTGGTGATCTTGGCCACCTCTTCAGAGGATACCCCTTTAATATCGGCAATCTTTTGGGCGATAAGGGTCACAAAAGCCGGCCTGTTGGTCTTTCCCCGGTGAGGATGTGGGGCAAGATACGGCCCATCGGTCTCGAGCATCAGCCGGCCCAAAGGAACCTCTCTTACCACTTCGATGAGGCCCTTAGCATTGGCGAAAGTTACCGGCCCTCCGAGTGAAATCGAGCAGCCCATCGCAATCACCCTTTCCAGAAGGTCAACCCCGCCCGAAAAGCAATGAAAGACTGCTCTATCCAAAGGAAAGCCGGAAGCGATCAAAGTCTCGACGGTAGCGTCATGAGCCTCACGATCGTGAATGATGGCCGGAAGAGATAGCTCTTTGGCCAGCGCAAGCTGCCTCTCGAAGGCCCGAGATTGAAGATCCCTTGGTGAGCGGTTGCGATAGAAATCTAGTCCCATCTCGCCCAGGGCCACCAGCTTGGGATGGGCGGCCAATTCTCTAAATTTTACAAGCATCTCATCATTGAAATCTTTGGCGTCGTGGGGATGGAGGCCGGCAGTGGCGAAAACATCCTCATGCTTTTCGGCAAATGATAATGCCCTTTTGGAGGAGGCAAAGTCGATACCGACGGTTATCAGTTTTTCGACGCTGACCCCTTTGGCCTCTTCGATTAGAGACCCCGCGCTTTCTTTATATAGATCGAGATGGATGTGGGTATCGATTAACAATTTGGCCGCCTTATGCCTTGGCGGCAAGATCGATCCGGGGAAAGAGCGGCTCGCCCTTTTCGACCACGGTGTCCGGCTCAAGATGGCCGAAGGAGAGGCTTGGGACGGCTTGCTGGTCCGCTCCAAGTTGGCCCAAGATGCGGGCTGAAACTTCGGGCATGAAGGGAGCAACCAGGCTTGCGCTTATGCGGATGGCTTCCAGCGTGTTATACATGACCGAGGCCAGGCGCTCCTCATTCTTCTCTTTAAAGAGAGACCAGGGGGCCACCTCATCTATATATTTGTTGGCCCGCCGAATAATCAGCCAGATTTCGGCCAAAATCTCCTTGAATCTTAGATCAGCATAGAGTCCGGGTAGATTCCCTTTGACCTCTTCGATCAAGGATTTGAGCTCGTGGTCGGCCCCCTCGTCCGCTCCGCTTGGGGCGGGAATTATTCCATCGTAATACTTAAACATCATCGAGACGCTGCGGTGAAGGAGATTGCCGAAATCGTTGGCCAGATCGGAGTTGAAGGCCTCCTCCAGCCTCTTTATCGAAAAGTCGCCGTCGGTCCCAAAGGGAAACTCGGACAGGATGAAGTATCTGATGACATCGGCTCCGTACTCTTCGCAGAGGGCGACCGGGTTTATGACGTTGCCAAGCGATTTGCTCATCTTCTGCCCATCGACCGTAAAGTATCCGTGAATGAAGTATTCCCTGGGCGTCTCAAGCTCCAAAGCGAGTAAGATGGCGATCCAGATGGTCGCGTGAACGCGCAGGATATCCTTGGCCATCAGTTGGACGGACGGCGGCCAGAAGGTATTAAGATTTGCCTCATTATTTGGCCAGCCCAGGCCGGTCAAATAATTGAGAAAGGCGTCTATCCAGACGTAAGTTGTGTGGGATGGATCGAAAGGAAGATCGATCCCCCAGTGAACCTTTTCCTTGTCGCGAGAGATAGAGATATCGGAAAGCCCCTCTGTGGTGATGAAGGAGAGAACCTCGTTTCGCCTCTCCAGCGGCATTATCTTGAAAGTCTCGCTCTCGATGAGCTCCTTTATCCTCTCCTCAAAGGCAGAGAGGCGAAAGAGATAACACTCTTCCGATCTAACTTCGGGAGCCACTTTGTGGTCGGGGCACTTGCCATCGACAAGATCGCTCTTCATCTTGAACTGCTCACATCCGACGCAATAGAGGGCCTCATAGTTGCCTTTATATATGTGGCCCTTGTCGTATAGCTCTTGCAAAACCGCTTTGACGGCCGCCTCGTGAGCGGAGTCGGTCGTGCGGATGAAATTGTCATAGGAGATGTTCAAGCTCGCCCAGGCCTCTTTGAATTTTTCGGCAATTGAGCCCACAAACTCCTTGGGGGTCTTATTCGCCTCTTCGCTAGCCCGCTGAATCTTGATGCCATGCTCATCGGTTCCGGTCAAGAAGAAGACCTTATCGCCCTTGCTCCGGTGGTAGCGGGAGAGGACATCGGCCGCGATGGTGGTGTAGGCGTGGCCGATATGGGGCACATCGTTAACGTAATATATAGGAGTGGTTATATAGAAGGTCTCTTTATCCATATCGCCTTTTCATTTTAAGCATTTCTGGCCATCTACCTTGACGGATACCTTGGATAACAATATAGCGCAAGAATTTGCTTGTCAAGGATCAAGGGCTCTTTAGCTTGTAAAATCAGGGCCACTATTGGCCGAAACACCCTTGACCGCTTCGAAGACCTCTTTCTTTGGTATCCTGCGGCGAAGCGCAACCTCGGCTATGGCCTCCTTTTTGGTCACCCCCTGGCCCATCAAGGCAATCACCTCTTCTTTGAGTTCCTCAAAGCTGGCAGCTAAAGCAATTAACCTGGCTCCCTCGACCATGACTACCATCTCGCCCTTTAAGGCCTTTTTTTTGACTCTCTCTAAAACCTCGGTCGCCCTTCCCCTGATCACTTCCTCAAACTTCTTGGTGAGCTCCCTTACGATAACCAGCTTTCGGTCGCCCAGAATATCCAAAGCCTCGGTCAGAAAGGTCTCGATCCGGTGGGGGGATTCGAAAAAGATAAGGGTCCTTTCGCTTGCGGCCTCGCCCTTCAATAACTTGCGCCTCTCGGCCCGCCCTTTGGGCAAAAAACCTAAAAAGATGAAACTATCGGTCGCAAGACCGGATATGACTAGAGCCGAGATGAGCGAGGAGGGGCCGGGGATGACGCTTAACTCTATTCCTTCTTCGATAGCGGCCGCAATCAGGCGGTAGCCGGGGTCGGATAGGCCGGGGGTTCCGGCATCGGAGACCAGGGCGAGATCGGCGCCGCCCTTGAGCCAGTCGATCAGGAGAGCGGTCTTATTCCGCTCATTATGCTCATGATAGCTGGTTATCGGGGTCTTGATCGAATAGTGGGTAAGAAGCCTTCTGGTATGCCTGGTATCTTCGGCGGCGATAAGATCGACTCCGGCCAAAATCTCAATGGCGCGAAAGGTAATATCTTTAAGATTTCCAATCGGCGTTGCAACGATGAATAGTTTTCCGCATTTCATAAATAAATCATATAACTTAAAGAGGCAAAATTATACCCTTGGAGCCATCAGGAATTGGTAGATGAGCTGATTGGCCACCATGAAAGCATAAAAGAAGTTGACCAAAAAGATCATGAAGAAGCTGACCCAAAAAAACCTGAATTTAAATAGAATCAAGACGCCAAGGGTTGCGGCGGCAAATTTGATCACGGCAGCCCGGCTGAGTGAGTAGGCTCCGATGACGAAGACGATGGGGCCCTTGGTTATTACGCCCAGAGAGACGCCCCTTATGGTCAGGATAAAGTCTAAGACATTCAAAACCAGAAAGATGAGAAGCATGATGGAGAATACGGCCGTCCTCTTCTTTCTTAAGGTCGGGTTCATCTTAGCCGTATAGGGTTTATCGGTATCCCGCCTGGCCTTGACCCGCCTGTCTATGTAAATATCTGCGCTGTTTTTACGGCGGTCGCCGCCTCGCTTATCGCTCGTTTCCATGCTTATCTAGTCGGCAAATCCTTGGGCACACTTGAGAGGGGAATTTGCAAAGACTCCTCCTTCTTGACCACAGCTTCATAGAAGACGGTCCAGAAGTTAGACATAAATATGTTGCCGACGGTCGTCATGGCGAGCAGGAATAGACCGTAGGCAACATAGATGATAAGAGATTTACCCTTTGTCAGCATCAAAGCCTGCGAGCCAAAAGTGTTTGAAAAAAAGATGGGAAAGAAGATAACAAGGCCTACCGCCACGGTCAAGAGCCAGACGATGATGGAATCCCCTATATTGGAGCGAAATAGCCTAAAACCTCCTCTGATCGAGTCGAAGATGCCCTTTTTTTGGGCCACCCTGACCCGGTGGGCGAGCAGCTGAACCGTAGCCAGAACCGTAAATACCACGATGTATATCACGAAAATAAGAAGTAAGAAGATGAAGATGAGCAAAAGAGTGGCCCCTGGCTCAAAACGCGTTGACGCCGCAATGAAAAACGCTATCAGAAGAAAGATGGCTGCCGTAAAGACCGCTATCGTCGGAACCCAGAGGAGGAGATCCATAAGGAGAAGATAGAACCAGTTATACCAGCCGTACTTTAGACTCTCTTCAAGCTCGGCTTTTTGCTTGGTCTCGATATCGTGAGCCGTGCCGATTATGGCCCCATCGGCAAAGGACGCGATTATTGCGGTTATAATGACCACGAAAAAGAGGGTCAAAAACATGGTGATGACCAGCTCGGGCTTTGCGTTTGCCTCAATCCATCTAAATATCGGCGGAAGCCCCCCCCAGGCTTGGCAGAAGCCGCCATCATACCCAGGTTGCTCACATTCATGGCTGTGCCCAAAAGAGCAGCGGCAGTAGCGAAGGGCCAGAAGACCCAGTTGGAAAAGGTGAGGTTGAAGGCCTTCTTCAGTAACTCGGTGTGGTTCATAGCGCCTCCCCGGTTCGGCCGTATCCATTGGGCAAGACTTGATCATCTTTATCATAATAGCAGATATTTAAGAAAGCGTTGACCCAAAAATAATGATGGGGCCGCAAGCGGCCCCATCAAGTTCAAAGATGTTGAGCTTTAGCTCCAAGAGGATTATCCTTCGATGATGGCCTCGCTCGGGCAAACATCGATGCAGCTTCCACACTCGGTGCACTTGTCTTGATCTATCATGTAGATACTTTCGCCTTCCGAGATGGCTCCCGAAGGACACTCATCCGAACAGGCGCCGCAGCTCAAGCAGTCATCTGTGATTCTATAAGCCAAATTAAGCACCCCCTTAGGACAGATTGTAACGATGATATACAAGCTTAGGCGGTTTGTAAAGGAGAGGAAGGGTTGGGCTGATGAGATGCTTTGCTTTACAATCGGCCACTCTTAAAAATTTGCCGTGGGCCGCTTATCGGTTTCCCCGCACCTAGCCTTTCACCAATTTATGAAAGGTGAGCCCAACGAGCGCGCCCAGAACCAGAGTCATCAAAAAAATCGGTATCAAACCGGCCAGATCATTCCAGCCGATAATGAAGAGGCTTGGCAGCAGGCATAAGAAGGCGATGACTATGCCCTTAAGGGATGGCAAAAGGCGCAAATTAGAGGTGGCCAGCATAAAGCCGACCACAACCCAGAGGGTGAAGGCCGATAACTTGGCATCCCATGTCAATTTCTGCAACAGCATGGGAACAACATCCAGTAGGCCAGCCACCGCTCCTATCATCAAGCCCATAGCGATGCGCTTATTCATCAACACCCTCCTTACTAGTCTTTTTGTCAGATTGGCTAAACAGCTGCTCGGCTGGACAGCCGAGCTCTCGCTGTTTGCAGCGCTTGCAAGCGAGTGAGCCGCGGATAAAAGCATTTCCGCCAAGAGAGAGTAAGACCAAGGCTACAAGAAGTCCGGGAATCAGCCAGCTAAAATCGATTATCAAGTGGAGTATCCCTCCAGCCAGGGGAAGAATGAGAACCATCATGTCGGGCAGCATATCCCGCCAGGAGATATCCTTCTCGATGAAGCGTTTGGGATCGCCCTTTTTAAGGAAGATGGAGGCAAGCTTGCCCTTCCCGAAGGCGCAAGTCTTGCCGTAGTAATAGCAATTTACGCAGCTCATCTTGAGCAAGCGGAGCTCAAGTGACAGGCAGTAGGCCAAATAGAGCAAGGCGGAAGCCGTCCCAAGGCCCCAAAGGATAAACGAGCCGATCCCGTAGATGAGAAGCGAGACAGAGTTGGATAGAAGAACTATCCAGAGGGGGTAGTTCTCATCTGGCTTGGTCTCCACATTCATCTGGCTTGGTCTCCACATTCATCTGGCTTGGTCTCCACATTCATCTCCTTTGGGATGATTAAACCATCTCAATATGGCTACTTGACGCTGACACTGACCTCGAAGATTTCATCGGGAGGCACATCCGGCTCAAAAGAGCGATGGTAGATGAGCTTTAAGCTCGCCTCATCGAGATTCTCAGTCTCCCACGAAAAACCGGTGGAAGGGTTGCCCTCCAGCGTCACCTTAAGGATGTCGCCCTTGCTCAGCTCAACCTTGCTTCCCGCATCCTTTTCGTTTATTGAGACTTTTTTGGCAGAACTTGAGGCGCAGGAGACCAGAAACAAAACCGCTAAGACCATGACCGCAAGACTGACGACCCTTCTAAGCATGACAAAACTCCTCTCTTTGCTCTCGCCGATAAGCGTGGCTTTTGCCAATTCTTTCAATGCGTCCATTGGGCGAGCACTTGAGCAGAGAAGTTCCAAATCAATCTCTCTTTTAGCCACTTTTTATTTAAGTTTCTCTATCTCCTCCTCAACCTCTTCGGCCCCCTCTTTATAGAACTTGGCTTCATCTGGGGCGAGCTCGTGGAGAAGGCGCAGAAACTCGCCGGCGTGAACGCGCTCTTCATCGGCGATATCCTTTAAGACTTCGATGGCAAGCTCATTATCGGTTGACTCGGCAAGCTGCATGTAGAGCTGGATGGCTTCGTACTCGGCAGCCACCATGAAGCGGACCGCCCGAACGAGCTCCTCATTTGTGAGTTTCCGCTCGTTTGCCAATCCGGAGAAAGGCGTTCCAAACTCGGGCATGGTAAACCTCCTTTAGTTGTAGGTGCTACCTTAAAGATTTCATCATCAATCGACCGAACTCCCCGGCAATCTACTTTAGCACAATCAAGTTAGAAAGCACGGAAATTAAGGCCCGCCTACCAATGAATAGTTTATACACCGTCCATCCAATGTTCTTATCGTTAAAACCGTTGGAGGGTAATCAAAATCGTCCGTAATAAACCGCTTGGAAAGCAAGGTGCTCCCAGCCACAAGTTCGAATGGCGAAATTATGGATCCGGGTTCTAATGGGCTTACGTTAGGGCTTTTGTGACTTAGATTATAGACTCGTCCCCAAAAGTAGATGTGATCGTGCCAACCACGAAGCGTGTTTGCCGCAAGCCCTAATATCCAAGGGAGGAGAAGGATGAGCAGAACAAGCGGGATATGCCTTATGCTCAATCTCGAATCATAGCTTTTTGACCTTGAACCAGCAGCCATTTTTCTTCCTTCTAAACAATCTGTCAAGTTGGATTAAGCACATTTAGCTTGTTGATCTCTGACGAGCCCTATCCAGAATTTCGCGTTGCCGCTCTCTGATATCCTCTTGCTCTCGAAGTATTTGGTCCTGCGCATCAACCCTGTTTTCGCTTCGATCGCCCGCTACATAATTTCCTTGAGCCATATCATTTGCCTCTTGAGCGAGCTTTTCTGATGCTTCTTGCAATCTCATGTACTCGTCTCTCTCTTCCTTGGTAAGTCTTTGGTCGTTCACTTACGATCTCTCCTTTTTCGATGGTTATGATTTAAGAGTAGCTATAATCCAAAAATCTGCTCAGATCAGGCGGAAGGTGCGGCTGCCAAGACCGATCTTCTGGCCGTATTCGAGCTGAACTGACCCGTCGGTGTGGGGATGAAGCGAGGCGAAGAGGTCTCTTCCGGCCGATTCGTTGACGAGATCGGCCGAGGCTTGGTCGATGGCGACGATGTCTTTGGAGGCCAAAATACCGATATCTTGGGCGATCGGAGCATCGCTCCATGACCAGCAGTCGCAATCGGGGGTGACGTTCATGACGAAATTGAAAAAGCCGGATTTGGTCTCCTTGCCTTTGAGCGCCCCTTTAACATATTCGCATATCTTTTCAGCGATGACACCTGGAGAGGTCTGCCAGTTAACAGCGATGGCCGAAAATGGACATGTCACCGTACACTCGCCGCAGCCGATGCATATCCCTTCATTGATTAGGACCTTATTCTTCGAAGTCATGGAGATGGCGTTGACCGGGCACCACTTGGTGCACTTCTTGCAGCCGATGCACTTGCTCTCGTCCACGGCAGGCTTGGCATCGGAGTGCATCTCTTGCTTGGCACTGCGTGAGCCCAGGCCCATGCCCACGTTCTTGATCGCCCCGCCAAAGCCGGTCATCTCGTGACCCTTGAAGTGACTGACCGCGATCAGAGCGTCGGCCAGATGGGCGGCGCTCGCTATCTTGACCTTATCAAAGTGCTTGCCGCCGACTTCCACTGGAAAGTAATCCTTGCCGTTTAAGCCATCGGCGATAATCAAGGGAGCGCCGGCCACGCTGAAAGCAAAACCGTTTTCTATCGCTGTAACCAGGTGATCGGGTGCGTTAGAGCGACTGCCCTTGTAGAGGGTTCCGGCATCGGTCAGAAACGGTTTGCCGCCCGCGGCTTTGACCTTATCAACTATGCGGCGAAGATAGATGGCTGGGACAAAAGCGGTGTTGCCCCTCTCGCCGAAGTGGACTTTGATGGCGACCAGATCCCCCTCTTCGATAAGGTCGGCAAAGCCGGCCCGGTCGAAGAGATCTTCGGTCATGTCGAGGAAACTCCTCTTCTGTTTGTCCCTAATATCTGCGAAATGGACGTCAGCCAAGAGATTCTTTCAACTCCTTTTCGATGAGGGCGCCGGCTCCCATGAAGCCGGCCCGGTTGCCGAGGTGCGCCTTGAGTATCTTGACCATTTCGGAGCTGGGTTTGATCGCCCGCTCCTTGACTACGCCTTCGGCCACCCTAAGAATCAGCTCGCCGGTATCGGCCACTCCGCCGCCGACCACGATGACCTCGGGGTTGAAGATGTTGGTAAGATTGGTGAGGGCTGTCCCGACGATCTCGCCTATCTCGGTCAGGATTTGAATGGCCAGAGCATCACCTGCGGCTGCAGCCAGGGCCAAGTGTTCGGCGTTGACCTTTTCCAGCTCGCCCGAGGCAAATTTTAAAATAGGCGAGTTCGGTTTATCAGTAAGAGCCGCCCGCGCTCTTTTTGAGATGGCCGGCCCGGCCGCCAAGGCCTCGAAACAACCGTAATTTCCGCAAGCGCACATGGGGCCGTTTCGGTCAATTATCATGTGTCCGACCTCGGCCGCGCAGCCAAGTGACCCCCGGTACATCTCACCATTCAATATCAAGCCGCCGCCGACGCCGGTACCCAAGGTGACGCAGATTATCTCGCTGGACCCCCGGCCGGCTCCAAAGACCTTCTCGCCCCAGGCGGCCGCGTTGGCGTCGTTATCTATCAAGATGGGAAGACCGTGCGTCTCGGCTATCGCCTCTTTTAAGGGGAAGTTTCTGAAGGGGAGATTGGGTGAGAAGACGATGATGCCGCCATCAAAATCAATGGTTCCGGCGACCCCAATCCCGATGCCCTTGACTTGTTCGATCGCGATCTCACCGACCTGGTTTATCTTTGCTATCAGCTTTTTGATGAAGTCAGATATAGATTTAGCGGCCGCAGCGGGGCCCAGGTCGTTGAATTTGGGAGTAGGCTCGACGAGTTCGCAGAGGACGCCACGCCGACCACCCGGAAAGGTTCTTACCGTATCGATGAGGCCGATGGCCGTCTTGGTGCCGCCGATATCAACCCCGATTACATAGTTGCCGTCCGCCATGATCACCGCCAAGTCCGTTTATCACTTTAGCGAGCCCGATCAATCCTTATAGACGACGACCCGGTTTTTGCCCGCCTCTATGGCCGATTTTAAAGCGCCCTCGACCCGCTCTATCAATATCTTCTCGTCATCAGCATTGGCCGGGTAGGTGGCAAGACCTAAACTCACCGTAATCTTTGCCCCGTCGAAATCGGCCGCCTCAATCGAGTCTCTTATCCGCTCGGCGATCTCGGCCGCCTCGCTGCTGGTGTTGGGCAGAATGACGGCGAATTTGTCCGCCCCATATCTTGAGACGACATCGACCGCCCTCACCTGTTCGTTAATAATATCGGCAACTTGCTTGAGATGACCGTCCATTTCGCCCGGGGGGTTATCGATCTTTGCCATTATCACCGATATTTTGCTGCCGAAGCGGTCGGATCGCTCTTTCTCCTCTTTCAGACGATCCTTGAAATATACATAGTTGTATAGACCGGTCACCGGATCGACCAGGGAGATATCGCCAAACTCCTTGGATAACATATCTATCTTGGTCTTAAGGATCATGACCATGGCGCCAGTAAAGGCGAGGGGAAAGACGAAGACCAGAACCTGGGGAAGAGAAAGGCCAGCATATACTATCCCGATGAAGATGGAGGCCAATACTACCATTAAGAGGGCTGCGCCTCCAGCCAGAGCGGCCGGAACCAAGGCGAAATAGATCAAGTTAAGAGCGAGAAAATCTTTCTGAGTAATGACCATAAAAGCGGCAGCCACAATTACAGCGATAGAAATTATAAAATTGAAGGTCTTAGAACCCGGTTTCAGCAATTAAATCATCTCCTTTGTGCCAGCTAAAAAGCAGTAACTCTAGAAAACGAGTTATAATAAATATAATCATAGCCCGCCGCCGATAACAAGGTCTTAATCTAAGCATTTTTATGCTCTTCGCAAGGTGACCCATGGTGCTTAAATATGTTTATCGGCCGAGTCAACTTATAGATTAGGTCTTGGCATCCTCGGCGGCCGCCTTAAGCCAGTCGGCCCAATCCTCAAAACCATCCCCCGTCTTGCAGGAGATCTCAAAGAGGGAGGCGGCCGGATTCAGCTTGGCAATGGTCGACTTGAAGGCGGAGAGATTGAAGTCGGAGAGGGGCATAAGATCCATCTTATTGATTACCAGGGCGTTCGCCTCACTGAATATCCTGGGATACTTGAGCGGCTTGTCGTCGCCCTCGGCGATAGAGGAGATGACAACCTTGATATCTTCCCCCAGATCGAATTCGGCCGGGCAGACCAGATTGCCGACATTTTCGATGATGAGGATGTCGATCTCATCCAAGTTGAGGTGAGAGAGGGCTCCCCCGATCATTTTTGAGTCGAGATGACAGGCCCCGCCGGTATTTATCTGAACGGCGGGCGCTCCCGCCTCCTTTACCTTTTCGGCATCGACCGAGGAGGCGATATCTCCCTCGATGACAGCAACCTGAAGCTCGCCCCTTAAGGCATCTATCGTTTTCAAAATGAAGCTGGTCTTGCCAGCCCCAGGCGAGGCCATCAGATTGACGGCAAAGACACCCTTCTCTTTGAAGGCGGCCCGAAGCTCTCCTGCCAAGCGCTCATTGGCCTCTAAGACGCTGTGACCAAGATTTATCTCCACTACTCACTCGCCCCTTCGATCTCTATCGAGACTATTGCAAGCTCCTTGCCCTGAGTGGTCTTCATGTGCCCGCCGCAAACGCAGACAAAATCGAGATTTTCGATCTTCCTCCGCTTCTTGCAGATCTCGCATTCGGCTTCAAGCGGGATTAATCTGGGCTCAAGGCGGGCCCCTTCGGCCGCCGTCCCCTTGGCCATCAGTTCAAAATAGAATTCTATTGAGTCGGCCACGATGTTAGTCAGCTCGCCTATCTCCAAAACGACTCGGCTCACCTTCTTGCCGCCGCGCTTTGCCGACTCCTCCAAGACGACGCTCAAGATGCTTTCGGTGATCCCCATCTCGTGCATCTCTATGCCTCCGGGCCGGCCTGCTTAGCCAAGGATGCCTCGACCTCGACCATCACCAGCTCGATCACCCTGGGGATTTTGGCCTTGACCTCCTCGGAGAGGTCAAGGCTGATATCCATCACCTTGGGCTGGACGGCGATAAAGACCGACTCTGGCGCATAACCAAGCTGGGCTGCCATCTTGATTACCTCTAAGACCTCGACCTCGTGCAGAGAGAGCTTATCGCGCCTTTTGAGCTTGATGTCGCTCGGGGTAAACTTAAAGATCTCGCCCGGCTCGGCCCCGGCCAGAATGGAATCTACAACTATCAGCTTTTCGGCATCTTGAATGGGGTGAAGAAGGTCGAACCCGGCCGTGCCCCCATCCAGGAGGTGGGCGCCCTCGGGCAGGCTCATCTTCTCCATCTCTTGGACGACCCTAACGCCAAAACCGTCATCTGCCATCAGGATATTGCCGACGCCAAGGACGAGAACTTTATATCTTTTGCCACTCTCTTCGGTGGGACTTCCTTCCATGAATCAAGATTTTACCACAGACAAGTTTAGAGGGCTTAGAAAGTGAGGTTAAATTGGGTTATCGGGGAGGGATTTGATGATATTTCATTGGGTTCTTTTGAAAAGAATTCGGTTTGAGATTTTCAACCGCCCAACGCTTGAGCTCAGCGGCGGCGTTTACGCCGTCCGCTGGATTTTTTTGTTAGCCCTCTTTCAATAAATATCTAATTGTATTTTAATTGCCTCACCAATCCTGAGCATATCTTCTTCTGAAAGTACACCGGCACGTTTAAAAAGTCTCAACTTGCTTACAGTAGCCAGTTGATCGGCCATGGCCTTGCTTTCTTTACCGTCAAAAATGACAAGTGCTTCGCTAGGATACAGGCGATCTGTCTTGCTGGTTAGAGGAACAACTTGAACTCGATTGAGGAACTTATTTGATGCGTCATTGCTAATGATCACGGCAGGACGTTTTTTTCTGATCTCTCCGCCGACTGAGGGATCAAAATTAACCCACCAGACCTCACCTCTTTTCATGCGCTATGTCCTTAAAAGTTGTTTCTGCCCAATTCAAGGCTTCTGCTTCTCTCTTTTTGTCTTTTGACATTTGGGAGTATGCCAATTCCAGATTTGGGCGAACTACATGCGGGCGAACCAATTCCTCAACAAATTTGCTGATCTTGCGAGGGCCGATGGCCTTATGAAGACCTTCATAAACTTCCTTATCTATGGTTATGGTCAACTTTTTTTGCATTGAAATCCTCCTCTCTATATACGTGTAGTATACGTATTGATTATGGATATGTCAATGGCCGGGAAAATAACAGGATAATCTATTTTATGGCTTTGAAATGTCTGGTTATCAACTCCCAGTTATCACGATATTTCATAAGTTCCTTGGGTCAGATAGCACAATGGGTAGATTTAGGGTTTCTGGGCCTGATGCCGCCTTTGTAGTTTTTAAGGAAATATTCCTGTAAATCCTTCACGGTTAGTATAAAAAATTCATCATACCCATCCGGCTTGAGAAAGACGAAAACACATATAAGGTTTGGATTGGATAGTTTCTTCTTCCCCTGGACGACTTG
>JASEGU010000026.1 GCA_030017835.1 Actinomycetota bacterium
TCTTGACGTAGTCGGCGTGGCCCGGGCAATCGACGTGAGCGTAGTGACGGTCTTTGGTTTCGTACTCGACGTGGGCGATGGCGATGGTGATGCCCCTCTCCCTCTCCTCGGGAGCGTTGTCGATGGAGTCGAAGGATCTCTCCTCGACGTTCATGCCGGCGCCATGAAGACACTTGGTGATGGCGGCGGTCAGGGTCGTCTTGCCGTGATCGACGTGACCGATGGTTCCGATATTCATGTGCGGCTTTGTTCTTTCAAATTTACCTTTAGCCATTATTCCTCCTTAAAAGGTCTTTGCGCATTAGGGCGCGGTCTAGTCGGGAGACCTATTCTCCCTTTATTTTGCTTATTATCTCTTTTGCAATATTGCCCGGGACCTCTTCGTAGCGCTCAAATTGCATGGTGTAGGTGGCCCGGCCTTGCGTCTTTGATCTCAAATCGGTGGCATAGCCAAACATCTCGCTGAGCGGAACGAACGCCCTTATCACCTGGGAGTTACCTCTGGGTTCAAGCCCCTCTATCCGGCCCCGGCGGCTGTTCAAATCGCCGATGACATCGCCCATATACTCTTCGGGCACAATTACCTCAACCGACATGAGCGGCTCCAGTATTACCGCCGCCGCCTTGGCGTAAGCATTCTTAAAAGCCATCGAGCCGGCTATTTTGAAGGCGATCTCCGAGGAATCGACCGGGTGGAACGAGCCGTCGTGCAAGGTGACCTTGACATCGACAACCGGGTAACCGGCTAGCCCGCCCGTCTCTAGGGCCTCCATTATGCCCTTCTCAACGGCGGGGATATATTCTCTGGGCACAACACCGCCAGTAACCTTATCTATAAATTCAGATCCGGCCCCGGCCTCGTTGGGTTCGATGTCGATCACCACGTGACCAAACTGACCGCGACCTCCCGTCTGACGGATATACTTTCCTTCGATCTCTTTGACCGGTCTTCTTATGGTTTCACGGTAAGCTACCTGTGGTTTGCCGACATTGGCCCCGACCTTGAACTCGCGAAGTAGGCGATCGACGATGACCTCAAGATGCAATTCTCCCATGCCCTCGATGATGGTCTGCCCGGTCTCGGGGTTGCTGCTGACCCGAAAAGTCGGGTCCTCTTTGGCCAACTTCTCCAAGGAAAGACCGAGTTTCTCCTGATCGGCCTTGGTTTTGGGCTCGATGGCGACCGAGATGACCGGTTCAGGAAAGACCATCGACTCCAGGATGATCGGCTTATCTGCAGAGCAGAGGGTATCTCCGGTGGTGGCCGATTTTAAGCCCACGGCGGCCGCTATATCTCCGGCTCCGACTTCAACCAGGTCCTCTCTGTGATTGGCGTGCATTAGAAGGATGCGGCCTATCCGCTCCTTCTTGTCCTTGGTAGAATTTAGAATGTATGAGCCGGCTTCCAACTTTCCGGAGTAGACTCTAAAGAAGGTTAGATTTCCAACGTAGGGATCGTTCATGATCTTGAAGGCCAGGGCCGCAAAGGGCTCGGACTCCTCGGGTCTCCTAACTTCAGCCTGTTCGGTTTCGGGATTTATGCCCTCCACCGGCGGCAGATCCAGAGGTGAAGGCAGGTAATCGACCACCGCGTTCAAGAGCTTCTGAACTCCCTTATTCTTAAAGGATGACCCGCAGATTACCGGGATGACGCTTGCGCTGATGGTGGCCTTCCTTAAGACCCTCTTTGTCTCCTTGGGAGTCACTTGAACCCCTTCGAGATATTTGTTCATGAATTCATCATCTTGATCGGCGATGGCCTCGAGGAGTTTGCCGTGATACTCTTCGGCTTCGGCCATCAACTCGGCCGGTATCTCCCTCTCCTCCATCTTGTTGCCCAGATCGTCCAGATAGAAGGTGGCCTTCATCTCGACCAGATCGATAATACCCTGAAAGTCGGCCTCTTTGCCGATGGGAAGCTGGATGGGAACCGCGTTGGCCCCAAACCTCGTCTTGATGTTGTCGATGACGATGAAGAAGTCGGCCCCGGTCCTATCCATCTTATTAATATAGGCGATGCGGGGAACGCGGTACTTGTCGGCTTGGCGCCATACCGTCTCCGATTGAGGCTCAACGCCTCCGACCGCACAAAAGGTTGCGATCGCTCCATCCAAGACGCGAAGGGAACGTTCGACCTCTACGGTGAAGTCCACGTGTCCGGGAGTGTCTATAATATTAATTCTATGATCGTTCCAGAAAGATGTTGTAGCTGCGGAGGTGATGGTGATCCCCCGCTCCTGCTCTTGGACCATCCAATCCATGACGGCCGAGCCCTCGTGGACTTCGCCCATGCGGTGGACCTTGCCGGTGTAATAGAGAATACGCTCGGTGGTGGTCGTCTTGCCGGCGTCTATGTGGGCCATGATCCCTATGTTCCTAACTCTCTCTAATGGTATCTTCTTCATATCTTAATTATTATCCCCAAAATATTGACTATTTTACCAGCGATAATGGGCGAAGGCGCGGTTTGCCTCGGCCATCTTGCGCAAGTCTTCCTTCTTCTTGATCGATGAGCCGACCCCATTTGCGGCATCCATCAGTTCCCCTGCTAAGCGCTCGCACATCCTCTTTTCGGAGCGGGCTTTGGAAAAACCGGTCAGCCAGCGCAGGGCCAGGGTAATCGATCTTCTCTGAGGAACCTCTACTGGAACCTGGTAATTGGCTCCACCGACTCTTCTAGAGCGAACCTCTAAAACCGGCTTCACATTGTCTACGGCCTTCCTTAAGACATCGGCCGGGTAACTTCCCGTCTTCTTTTGGATGATATCGAAAGCCTCATATACCAGGCTTTCGGCCAGTCCCTTTTTGCCGTCTTGAAGGATGTTGTTGATGAGTTGGGCCACCAATGCATCATTGTATATCGGATCCTTGGTCAATATTCTCTTTTGAACTGGGCCCTTTCTTGGCATTTCTCTCCTTCGTCTGCTTAACTAAACGGCTATATTACTTGGGGGTTTTGGCCCCGTACTTGGAACGAGCTTGCTTACGATTAGCCACCCCGGTCGTATCGAGGGCGGCCCTGATTATCTTATAGCGCACGCCCGGAAGATCCTTGACGCGGCCCCCCCTGATCAGGACGACCGAGTGTTCTTGCAGGTTGTGTCCAATGCCCGGTATGTAGGCGGTTACCTCCATGCCGTGGGTCAGTCTTACTCTGGCCACCTTGCGCAAGGCCGAGTTCGGCTTCTTGGGAGTGGTGGTATAGACGCGGGTGCAGACCCCCCTCTTCTGCGGACACCCATTCAAAGCTGGGGTGCTCTTCTTCTTCTCTATGCTCTTTCTGCTCTTTCTAACCAACTGATTAACTGTGGGCATTATTCTCCTTCAAAGCCTTTACATGCTCATTTTATCTCTTGGGCACAGCGATAAAAGATAACACTGTTAAGCCTCGATGTCAACTTCTTGATCCTTATTTTCTAAAGAAATTTCACTCTCTCCGGGACGTTCGGTCACCAAGGGATCGACGAGTTCGATATCGATATTCCTATAGCGATTCATGCCGGTAGCAGCCGGGATGAGCTTGCCGATTACCACGTTCTCTTTGAGACCGAGGAGCGGGTCGACCTTGCCGGCTATGGCGGCTTCCGTTAAGACCCTCGTCGTCTCCTGGAAAGAGGCGGCGGACAAGAAACTATCTGTGGCGAGTGATGCCTTGGTTATGCCGAGCAGGACCTGTTTGGCCGTGGCCCCCTTGCCGCCCGCCTCCTCGACGCGCGCGTTCTCCTCATCGAACTTGGTTTGATCGACCAATTGGCTGGTCAGAAAATCGGTATCGTTGGGCCTGACTATCTGGAGTTTGCGAAGCATCTGTCTTGCAATGACTTCGATGTGCTTGTCGTGAATATCGACACCCTGGGAGCGGTAGACCTCTTGGACCTGCTCGACCAGAAAGAGTTGGACCGCCTGCTTACCCTTAATGCTCAAGATATCGTGAGGATTCAAGGATCCTTCAGTGAGCTGATCCCCGGCTTTGACCTGGTCGCCGTCTGATACCTTAAGACGCGACCTTCTGGAGACCTGATAGGCCTTCTCTTTACCGTCGCTTGCCGTTATGGTGATCTTCCTGTGCTTGTCGGTCTCCTTGACGCTGACTGCTCCGTCTATCTCGGCGATTTGTGATTGACCCTTGGGTTTTCTCGCCTCGAAGAGCTCGACCACGCGGGGAAGACCGTGAGTGATGTCTTCACCGGCCACGCCTCCGGTATGGAAGGTTCTCATGGTGAGCTGGGTACCGGGCTCACCGATCGATTGAGCGGCGATGATACCGACTGCTGTTCCGAAATCGACCATATCCCTCTGGGCAAGATCCCAGCCGTAGCAAGTCTTGCATATGCCAAACTTTGCCTTACATCCCATGACCGTCCTGACCATAACCTCACCAAGATCAGCCTTCTTTATCTTTTCGGCCTCTTTGGGACCGATGGCGCCGGCGGTGGCGACTATCACTTTGCCGGTTTTGGGATTATTGATATCATTTAGCGCGGCCCGGCCGATGAGACCGGAATAGATGTTGCCATCATCATCCAAGACGCGGGTTGGGATACCTTCGGTCGCCCCGCAATCGTCCTCGCGCACTATGACCTCTTGAGCCACGTCGACCAGACGGCGAGTGAGATAACCCGAATCGGCCGTCCTAAGAGCGGTATCGGCCAGACCCTTCCTGGCCCCGTGGGTCGAGATAAAGTATTCCAGAACCGTCAAACCTTCCCGGAAGTTGGCCTTGATCGGCCTATCTATGATGTCACCCTTGGGGTTAGCAACCAGACCCCTCATACCGGCCAGCTGCCTGATCTGCTTGAGGTTTCCACGCGCGCCCGATTGAGCCATCATATATATGGGGTTGAACTTATCGAAATTCTCCTCCATGGCCTGGCTGACGTCCTCGGTCGCCTTAGTCCAGATGTCGACCACCTTCTGATGACGCTCTTCGTTGGTGATAAGACCCCTTCTATACTGCCGCTCGACCTTCTCGACCGCCTCTTCTGGGATGTCCAAAAGATCCTGTTTATTTGGCGGCACTTCGATATCATCGACGCTTATGGTCAGCCCCGCCTTGGTCGAGTAATCAAAGCCGAGCCTCTTTAAGGAATCGAGTATCTCGGCCACTTTGGCCCTGTCATACTTATCAACGCAATCAGCGACAATATCTGTGAGCTGCTTCTTATTCACCTCATAATTTATGTAGGGATAATCTATCGGCAAGACCTCGTTGAAGATTATGCGCCCCGTCGTGGTCTCCTTGATCTCACCATCCATGCGGACCTTTATCTTGGCCTGAAGATCTGCGTCACCGCTATGATAAGCCAAAACGGCCTCTTCGGGTGAGCTGAAGACCATACCTTCTCCAGGGCAGCCGTCGCGGCTGGCGGTCAGATAGAAGCAGCCAAGGACCATATCCTGGGTCGGTGTAACCAGCGGCCGGCCGTGAGCCGGCGAAAGGACGTTGTGGGCCGAGAGCATGAGTATCCTCGATTCAGCCTGAGCCTCCAAAGATAACGGCAAGTGAACGGCCATCTGATCTCCATCGAAGTCGGCGTTGAAGGCGGTACAGACCAGGGGATGAATCTGGATCGCTTTGCCCTCGATCAGTATCGGCTCAAAGGCCTGAATGCCGCGTTGATGAAGGGTGGGCGCCCTGTTCAGAAGGACGGGATGAGCCGTGATCGTCTCCTCCAGGATATCCCAGACTATCGGCTTGGCCTTCTCGACCATCCTCTTTGCACTCTTGATATTCTGGGCGTGACCCCTCTCGACTAAGCGCCTCATAACAAAGGGCTTAAATAGCTCCAAGGCCATGACCTTTGGCAGGCCGCACTGATGCAGCTTCAAATCCGGACCGATGACGATGACCGAGCGGCCCGAATAGTCGACGCGTTTGCCGAGCAGGTTCTGCCTAAAACGTCCCTGCTTACCTTTGAGCATATCGCTCAAGGATTTTAAGGGGCGGTTTCCGGGGCCGGTTACCGGCCTTGCCCGTCTGCCATTATCAAAGAGGGCATCAACTGCCTCTTGGAGCATCCTCTTCTCGTTGTTGACGATTATCTCGGGAGCCCCCAGATCTAGCAGCCTCTTTAGACGGTTATTGCGATTTATTACCCTGCGGTAGAGGTCATTCAGATCGGAGGTGGCAAAACGGCCGCCGTCGAGCTGGACCATCGGGCGCAGGTCGGGCGGGATTATGGGAACGGTGAAAAGAATCATCCATTCCGGCTTATTGCCCGATTTTAAAAAGGCGTTCATAACCTTGAGTCTTTTCACGGCCCGGTCATGCTTCTGACCCTTAGAGTTTCTGACTATCTCCCTTAGCTCGGTGACTTCCGATTCCAGATCCATCTTGCCAAGAAGGCTGAATATCGTCTCGGCCCCCATGCCGCCTTCGATGTAATCACCATATTTCATCCTAAGATCCCTAAAGAGACGATCGTCGGCGATGAGCTGCTTGGCCTTGACTTCCTGGAGACTCTCTAAGACGTAGCGAGCCCAATCGATCCGCTTGGCCGCCTCGGATTCGGCGCCCCTAATAGCGTCGCGGTGCCTGGTCTCAATCTGTTTGATCTCGGTCTTGGTCAGAGGCTTGGCTTCGCCTTCATCCTCGCCTTCGGATGAGCTTGCCGAGAGCGTCTCTTCCTTCTCATCCTCGAGCTCCTTTATCGTAGTTTGAAGGCCCGCCTCTATCTCGCTTATCTCCTGCTCCAACTCGTCTTTGAGCATGGAGTAATCCTCTTTTATCTGATCGCTCTTGACTTCGGTCACCATATAGGAGGAGAAGTAGAGAACCCTCTCCAAATCCTTGGGTGAGATGTCTAAGAGATATCCCATGCGGGAGGGAACGCCCTTGAAATACCAGATGTGGGCGACGGGAGCAGCGAGCTCAATGTGGCCCATCCTCTCCCTTCTTACCTTGGCACGGGTGACTTCGACGCCGCACCTCTCGCAGATTATGCCCTTGAAACGAATCTTCTTATATTTGCCGCAGTAGCACTCCCAATCCTTGGTCGGACCGAAAATCTTCTCACAGAAGAGTCCGTCCTTCTCCGGCTTGAGGGTGCGGTAGTTTATGGTCTCTGGCTTCTTAACCTCGCCGCTTGACCAGCTTCTTATCTGTTCGGGAGAGCATATGCTTATCTTTAAAGCATCGAAGTTGCTCAGATCGTGCAAGTTCTTTCCCCTTTCGGTGAAGACCTTATCTTCTCTATTCATCCTCCGATCCCCCCTCTAAAGATTCGAGGTCATCGGCCATCTCAAATCCTTCCATCACTTCGCTCTCGTCGCCCGTCCCTTCGGTCCCGCCCTCTTTTAACTCATCTTCCTCGCCGATACCGGAGTCTATCAGAAGCTCTTCGTGAACCTTGGCGCTGATGAGATCGAGGCCGCTATCCTCTTCGTTTCTCTTGTCGATATCCTCTTCTATCGCCTTGAACTCCACCTTATCCCCCTCTTCGTAGAGGGCTTGGACGTTCAAGCAGAGGCTCTGCATCTCTTTGACTAAAACCCTAAATGATTCGGGCAGGCCCGATTCTGGGATATTCTCGCCCTTGACGATGGCCTCGTAGGTCTTAACGCGGCCCGAGACGTCGTCCGATTTGACGGTCAAAATCTCCTGCAGGGTGCAGGCCGCCCCGTAAGCTTCCAAGGCCCAGACCTCCATCTCACCGAAGCGCTGCCCCCCGAACTGAGCTTTACCGCCCAGGGGCTGCTGGGTGATGAGTGAATAGGGACCGGTCGAGCGGGCATGGATCTTATCGTCGACCAAGTGAAGCAGTTTTAATATGTATATATATCCGATGGTGATGTCCTCGGTGAAGGGCTCACCATTCCTGCCGTCATACAATTTGGCCTTACCGGTTTCGGGCAGGCCCGCCTTGATTAGAGCCTCTTTGATTTCGGACTCGTTCGCTCCGTCGAAGACTGGAGTGGCCACAAAGACCGGGTCTCCGGTTGGCTGTCCATCATCGTTCCAGCCGACCTTGGCCGCCCAGCCGAGATGGGTCTCGAGTATCTGGCCCAAGTTCATTCGGGACGGTACACCGAGCGGATTTAGGATTATATCAACCGGGGTGCCATCCTCCAAAAAGGGCATATCCTCTTCGGGAAGGATCTTGGAGATGACGCCCTTGTTGCCGTGGCGACCGGCGAGCTTATCCCCCTCTGAAATCTTTCTCTTCTGGGCCACGTAGGCCCTGACCAGTTTATTAACACCTGGGGAGAGTTCATCCCCGTTCTCTCTCGAAAATATCTTGACATCTATGACGATGCCGCCTTCGCCGTGCGGAATCTTGAGCGAGGTATCCCTGACCTCTCTGGTCTTCTCTCCGAAGATGGCCCGAAGCAGTTTCTCCTCGGCGGTCAGCTCGGTCTCGCCCTTGGGCGTGATTTTGCCGACCAGGACGTCGCCTGGGGTGACTTCGGCTCCGATCCTAATGATGCCGTCCTCGTCAATATCCTTTAGGGCCTCTTCGCCGACGTTGGGAACTTCGCGGGTTATCTCTTCTGGGCCGAGTTTGGTATCGCGCGCCTCAACCTCAAACTCCTCTATATGAATCGAGGTTAGGATGTCCTCTTTGACCAATCTTTCGCTAAGGACGATGGCGTCCTCGTAGTTATAACCTTCCCAGGGCATGAAGGCGACGAGCAGGTTCTGACCCAAGGCCAGCTCGCCCATGTCGGTCGCCGAGCCGTCGGCTATTACCCAGCCGGCCTTGACCTTTTCGCCCTCTTCTACGATGGGTTTCTGATTTATGCAGGTTCCCTGGTTGGAGCGACGGAATTTATCGAGTTCGTATACTTCGGTCCCGCCCTTGAACTCTACCTCGATGTGGCTCGCATCGACCTTCTTGATGACGCCGTCCTCCTTGGCCACCAGAACCTCTCCGGCATCCTTGGCCGCCCGATACTCGACGCCGGTGCCGACCAAGGGGGCCTCGGCCCTGACTAATGGAACCGCTTGACGCTGCATATTGGAGCCCATGAGAGCCCGGTTGGCATCGTCATGCTCCAAGAAGGGGATGAGCGAAGTCGAGACGCTGACTATTTGAGAGGGCGAGATATCCATGTAGTCGACCTCGCTGGGATCGACCATGCGGACCTCGTCCACCTTCTTTAAGGGGTTGTGAACCCTAACCAGCACCTTATCCTCGACAAACTCGCCATCCTCTTTAAAGACGGCGTTGGCTTGGGCGATGATATATTTGTCCTCTTCATCTGCGGTCAGGTAATTGATATCACCCGTCACCTTGCCATCCACAACTCTGCGATAGGGCGTCTCGATGAAACCAAGATCGTTGATGCGAGCATAGGTTGAGAGCGATCCGATCAGACCAATGTTGGGACCTTCCGGCGTCTCGATCGGACACATCCGGCCGTAGTGAGAGGGATGAACGTCGCGCACCTCAAAGCCGGCTCGCTCGCGGGAGAGACCGCCCGGCCCCAGAGCCGAAAGGCGCCTCTTGTGGGTGAGGCCTGAAAGGGAGTTTGTCTGATCCATAAATTGCGAGAGCTGGCTGCTTCCGAAGAACTCTTTAAGTGAGGCCACTATGGGGCGGATATTTATGAGCGATTGAGGAGTGATCGACTCCAAATCCAAGGTGGTCATCCGCTCGCGGACGACCCGCTCCATACGGGAGAGACCGATCTTGAATTGATTCTGGATGAGCTCACCGACCGTGCGCACGCGGCGGTTTCCGAGGTGGTCGATGTCATCGACCTCGCCGATGCCCTGATGCAGCCGGACCAAATATCTGACTATCTCTAAAAGGTCATCCTTGGTCAGGACGGTCACGTCATCGCCGATGGCAATCTCAAGCTTCTTGTTTATCTTATAGCGGCCGACTTTAGCCAGGTTATAGCGCTGAGGATTGAAGAAGAGTGATTCCAGGAGGCTCCTTGCCCCATCGACGGTTGGGGGCTCGCCCGGGCGGAGCTTCTTATATATCTCTATGAGAGCCTCTTGTTGACTCTCGGTATTATCCTTCTCTAAGGTGTTCCTCACGCACTGGGCGCCGTCTAGAAGATTCAATATCTCCTCATCGCCGCCGAAGCCTAAGGCCTTGAGGAGCAAGGTGACCGACTGCTTCCTTTTGCGGTCGATGCGGACAAAGACCATATCCCGCTTGTCTATCTCAAACTCGAGCCAGGCCCCGCGATTGGGGATGACCTTGGCCGAGGTGATTATCTTGTCCGATAGTTTGTCCACTTCTTGATCGAAGTAGACGCCCGGCGAGCGTACGAACTGATTTACAACGACCCGCTCGGTGCCGTTGATGATGAAGGTGCCGTTCTCCGTCATGACGGGGAACTCTCCCATGTAGACGTCCTGCTCCCTGATCTCACCCGTCTCTTTGTTGATGAATCTGGCTTGAGCAAAGAGGGGGGCTCCGTAGGTCATATCCTTCTCCCTACACTCGCCCTTAGTCGTCTTTATATCCCCAAAGTAATGTCCGCCAAATTCTAGTGCGCGGTTTCCCGTAAAATCCTCAACCGGTGAGACCTCTCTTAGGGCCTCGCTCAAGCCATCTGCAATTAACCAATCAAAAGAATCCTTCTGAACTGCTATTAAATTTGGTAGTTCCAAGATTTCGGGAATTTTGCCAAAACTTCTGCGCTCTCTCACACGAGAATTTGGTCTTTGCACCTAGTTATCACTCCTTAAGCGGGGGGAATAGTTAAAAATGCAAAAGTGGAGTTTACCATTTAAATAAAGCCAAGTCAAGAAAAATCGGCCAGCCCCATCAATCTTTTTCAAGATTTTTAGTGTTGACCGATTTATTCACTTAACTATTTAATCTCAACGGTAGCGCCCGCTCCTTCGAGTTGAGCCTTGAGCTTTTCGGCTTCCTCTTTGTTAACGCCCTCTTTGACGGGTTTGGGAGCACCATCTACCAAATCTTTGGCCTCTTTCAGACCCAGGCTGGTTATGGCCCTGACTTCCTTGATGACCTGGATCTTCTGAGCGCCTGCGCTTGCCAGAATGACGTCAAAGGAGGACTTCTCCTCAGCCTCGGCGGCCTCTCCGCCGGCCGGCGCTACCGCGGCAATAGCCGCCATCGGAGCTGCGGCGCTGACTCCAAAGACCTCTTCCATCTCCTTTACCAATTCGGAGAGCTCAAGTACGCTCATCTCCTTGATGGCTTCTAAGATATCCTCTTTTGATAGTTTCTTTGCTGTTGCCAAGATTTTCACCTCCTTAAATCAAGAAAAAACTTTAAGATTTATATTTAAGCTTTCTGCTTGGCCACTTGATCGAGCGCGGTTATGAAGCCGCGGATGGGGCCGCTTGCCACGTTTACGAATCCGGATATGGGCGACTTCATGCTGCCCATGAGTTTGGCCAAAAGCTCCTCAAAGGAGGGTAGAGTGGCGATCTCTTTGACGCCCTCTGGCCCGACCACCTTGCCGGCTATTATGCCTCCCTTGATCTTAAGCTCCTTGATATCTTTGGCGAGCTTGGCCAAAAGTTTTGGAGCCGCGATCTCATCCTCATATCCGAATATGAGTGCGGTGGAGCCGGAGAGGAGATCGGCCAATCCCTCCAGTTTCTCTTCTTTGGTGGCGATGGCGATGAGCTTGTTCTTGAAGACCTTGCACTCGCTCCCCTCTTTGGAGAGAGCCCTTCTCAAATTGGCAAATTTTAGGACGCTGATTCCGCTAAAGTCGGCCAGAACCACTACCTTGGCCCTTCCCATCTTATCTTTGATCTCTTCAACGGCTGCAACTTTTTCAGGTCTAGCCATATCTACTCCTTTCCCGCCTTAAGGCGGACTAAAAAAATAACCCTTTGAGCAGCAGTCCAAAGGGTTAAGTGATCTAACTTCTTTAACCTCGGCGGGCGAATATTAAGCCATTGGCACCTGCTGTCTTCAGTTTCGATATTCGTTTTTAGAACTTGCAAAGAGTAGCAGAAGATTGAGGAGGTGTCAACGATTGGTTGCCACCTTATTTAGCTGCCAGCCCCCCAGTCAGCTTTCAGCCTCCAGGGGTCAGCTACCAGTCAGCTTTCAGCCCCTAGGGTCAGACTCCAGCCTTAAAGCAACAGACATTTTAAGACTCTGCCAGGGTTAAAGACATTTTCCCTGTCTACTTTTCTTAGCAAGCCCCAAGAAAAGCAGCAAAAGCTAGAAAGTCAGCCTATATGGCCGGCAGATCCGCCTCTGGCGGAAAGGACGGCCGATCATTAAAATAGCCTCCAGCTACCAGCCTTCAGCTTTCAGAATGGAAGTTTATGTGGGGGCTGCCTGTCCGCTTCTGGCGGAGCGGCTGAAGGCTGTTCTTTCGCCTAAAAATGATATGGCGAAAGGATGCCTGCAACATATAATTAAGGTGGGGAAACCTTCGAATCTAAGCAAGCAATAAAGATAACTGCTTTGCGAACTTGTCCCCCGTAAGCTGTATTTAATCTCTCGACCTTTTTGCCCTTTATATTACCTGTTGGACAGAATCATAGAGGTGGGGCCAATGTCCTTGACGCAAGCGAAACTTCGTGCCGTGATTGTGACCCGTCCTTGCATCAAAATCCATTAAGATATGACCTTCTTCAATACATTTAAGCAAATTTTTGAATGAGAATCCTGACAAAATATAAAGACTCTCGTATTTGAAATATTCATGGCCTTGTTCAGTTTTTGTGTCTGCAACAACATAAAAACAATTTTTAATTTTGCCTCCAACAGCATACTTAAGATCGTCAAAGGATATGAGCCCACCAGCTTGAACTAGTAGCTAAGAGTGAATGGCAACCTGTAAA
>JASEGU010000027.1 GCA_030017835.1 Actinomycetota bacterium
ATTGTAAATCAGGTTGTAGGCGAAGAAACGCTGATTGGTCAAATCATTGAGCGGCAACGGTAGGGCCACATCCAGAGGGGTCTGAAAGAAGATGATTGTTAGGCTGGCGATGGTTAAAAGGGCCAAAACGAATATGGTCCCATCTTCACCCATCTTCTTGGCCCTGAACTCGCGAAGGAACTTGTAGGCGTGGAAGAGGGCAAAGATATCGGATATGCTAACGACCAGGCGGGAGAAGTTGTTTATGCCGGTTAACGCATTTAAAAAGCGAATTGTGTCCGGAAGGACGACGATGAATGAGATGGTTGAATAGAAGAAAATATAGGCGACGTATCTCTTTCACATGTCGCCTCTGGCCCTGCTTGCTTCCCGTAAGGCGTAAGTGGTGCCTATGATATACGGTATGGGCAAGAGAAGTTCGAGCCCGAGCGTCATTTTTTCTCCGTCAATTAATGGAATAGGAGATACGAACAGATTCTAACTTATTATCGGACGTTTTGTAATCGTTGAGAAGGGCTTAGTAATTTCAAAACTTTTGGCGAGGATTTAGGTCAGGTAATTATCGAATAGTTTGTTTGCAGGTTCGATCAATTCGGACGGGATGATATCGTAATTATCCCTCTTTTCGACGGCTAGTCTCTCCTTCGTTTTCAAGGCGCCCTTAAGAGCTCTCTCCATGATGGCGGCCGCAAAATACTCAGCCTCTCTTTCGAGGTCCTCATCGAGGTCGGTTCGGTTGAAATATTCGTTCAGTTTGGAGGTTTTATGCCCCAGGATGATGTGGGCGCACTCATGAAAGATGATATGCTGCTGATGAAGCCAGGAGGTATTCTCCTTGAAGAGCAGCACATATCCCTCATCCGATCTTGCCATAAGGCCCGTGTGACACGGCGGCATCTCCAAAGATGCCGCCGTGATCTTTAAGCCCTTTTTCTGTTCAAGCTTATCCATGAACTCATAGGCCGTAAAGCCCGCTTTCAGATCGAGTTCACTTAAAAGCTCCCCCGCCTGCCTTTGGAGCGACTGTCTGTGGGGCATCTTATCTCTCTGCTAGCTCCTGAGCCTTTTCGACCATTGTCAAGATGAACTCTTTATTCTTCTCATTGAGTTCGAGAGTCCTTAGCGCGATCTCTTTAACCTTGGGGTCGGCGATTATCTTTTCGATGCGGTCATCGATCTTGAAAAGCTTTTTGGGATCCTCGTCGGTGAAGAAGAAAGAGGGTGCCACATCGAAGAACTTGGCCAATGCCTCGATCTTCTCGCGGCTCGGGTTGTCCTTCTTGCCCTTCCTCAAGTTCCAGACATAACTTGGAGAGAGCTTGCCATCTGTTCCCCTGGCCACCTCCTCGTACTTGTACTCATCCCCATTTGGGCTGAGCTTGCTCGAGAAGAGGAAATTGATCTTGTCGGTAATGTTGCTCATGGTTTCCGTCCTTTCTTAGTTTTTGTTACCTTATGATTTAATCAAATTTTGTAATAAATTTCCATACCTTTTACTGATTTTTACTACTTTTTGAGAAATACGCTTTTAAAGTGGCCTTATTCCATAAGCTAATTTCGGATATCCTATCTTCTCGCAGATGAGAGTATCTTTATCCGGGTGATAGAATAGTAGCCAAGAGCCATGATTTCTGAGGCGGCGACGATGTGCGGGCGGAAGGAATGGGCCGAGCAGGGGTGCTTGCTTTACCAATCTTCATGTCGATATGCTGCTTCAAAGAAAAGTATATCTCCTCTTTAGAAACAACTTTTTAAAGATCAGAAGGGACGCCCTCTGCTGTGGGCACCCGAGCGAGCCGGATTTTTGAAGGGCGCAAGAGGACGCCGGGCGGCGGACTTGATATAATACTTCGAGCAATCCGTTTTGAACCAGTTTGCTCTAGGCTTTGCGCAATCGTAAAATATCATCCTTTAAGGTGGTTTAAAGTTTGAAGGCTATTCATCTTCTCGTCGTTGTGGCGGTCCTCTCCCCAATAAAGCTATATCTTCTCCTTAAGGCGGGCCGCAATGATGGGAAGGGGCAAAGGACCATCAAGGCAAGCCTATTCTCCTTCGGTCTTGCCCTTATATCCTTGATAATCATTCCGCTCATTCTGCTTATCATGGGCTATATTTCCAAAGAGGCTCATCTCTTGATGGTTGGCCTCTTCGCTTTGGTAATCTTGTCAATAATATATCTATCTAGAAAGGCGCTTTAAGATGGGCCTGATACGGCTCGAGGGTCTGACCAAAAAATTCAATGGGCCTACTGCGACAGGCGGCGTAAGCTTCGAGGTCGAAGAGGGCGAGATCTTTGGCTTTCTGGGGCAAGGCGGGGCCGCCCATGACGACGACCATCTCGATCTTGGCCACCCTACTCAAACCGACATCTGGCCAGGCCTTCATCAATGGCTTCAATATTTCAAATCAGCGAGATGATGTGCGCCGCCCTATCGGCATCGCCTTCGCCTCACTCATGGAGGATATGCACGGCTTTCAGCTCATCATGAACTTCGTCATCTTTCCCATTTTCGGCCTCTCGGGGGCGATGTTTCCCATAAGCTCGCTGCCAGAAGGCCTGAGATTCTTAACCTATCTCGATCCCTTGACCTACGGCGCTATCGGGGATTTGGGCCGGGCTCCTCGGTTCCTCTCAGATTCCGCCTTTAGTCTGCCTGTCGGTCCTTATCTCTTTTTCGCTTGCGACGATCGCCATCGGCGGCTTTCTCTTCAACCGGATGAAGATATAGTCAAAACCTCTCATTTTGACTCATTCCCGCGCATCATCTATCTTTATGAGGGGGGATGAAAGTTTGGGCGGCCCGGTTCTTGCGACCATAAAATTTGTTGGCATCAGCCTTATAATAATCTTGTCCGGAGCAAAGATGGCCAGATACGGTGACTTCATCGCCGATCATCTGGGTCTTGGCGGCCTCTGGATCGGGGTGGTCTTACTCGCCACCGCAACTTCACTGCCCGAACTCATCAGTGCGATCGGGGCCGTGACCATCGTCAAGGCACCCAATATCGCCGTCTCCGAGCTCCTCGGCTCCTGCATCTTGAATCTAAGTTTAATACCTTTGATCGGCTTCGCCTCAAAACGCGGTCCCAAAATATCGCCCAAGTTCGAGCGGGGCCACTTGATAACGGCCAATTTCGGGCTGCTCCTCCTAGCTGTCGTGGCCGTCTTCATCGCCGTCGAGGGGATCATATCGCTCTCAATTTTTGGGATCGGTCTCTATACCCCGGCTATCTTTCTCATATATCTGGTTGGAGTGAGGCGAGTTTTCATTGCCCAGAAACTCTATGGCCGGCCGGGACGGGACTTAAGCGACGAGAGGGTTCCAAGGAGACGGGCCTATCTCTTCTATGGTCTCTACGCGGTCATCGTGGTGACAGCCTCCTTTTTTTTGGCCGCCTCGGCCAAGGAGGTGGCCGCGGTCAGCGGCCTTGCCGAAAGTTTTGTCGGAGGTCTCTTCGTCGCCCTTACGACCTCGCTTCCCGAGGCGACCGTCCTCTTTACGGCGGTCAGAATCGGGGCGATCGATCTGGCCATCGCAAACCTTCTGGGCAGCAACATCTTCAACGTCTTCGTCTTGGCCCTGGTCGATCTGGCTATTCTTGACGGTTCACTTCTCGGCCTGGTTGCCCCAGTCCACATGATAAGCGCCCTCATCGCCATCTTGATGACGGCCTTGGTAAGTCTATCCATCTCATCCAAGCCGGGCTTTAAGTGGCGGCAAGCCTGGATAAACTCCCTCATCGCCTCGCTCTTTTTCGTAAACCTCGTTTTCCTGTTTGGGGCCGGCTGAGGATCATTCGAAGTAGCCGATATTATTTGATAGAATATTCATTATCTAAAAGGAGGCGGCCGTGAACGATTTCTTCTGGATCATCATCATCATCTCGATCTACATTCCCATGATCAAACGAAGGATGCTCGAGATCAAGCGGGCTCAACTCATTCGCTCCATCGAAAGGAAGCGAGGATCGCGTCTGATAACCATGATCCATCGTCAGGAGTCCTTAAGCCTCCTCGGCTTTCCCTTCGCCAGATATATCGACATCGAGGATTCAGAAGCTGTTCTTCGGGCCATCCGCCTGACCCCGGAAGATATGCCGATAGATATCGTCCTCCATACTCCGGGCGGTCTGGTCCTAGCTTCCGAGCAGATCGCCTGCGCCCTAAAGAGACATAAGGGCGCGGTTACGGCCCTGGTACCCCACTACGCCATGAGCGGGGGGACGCTCATAGCCCTTTCGGCCGACAAGATTGTCATGGACGACGATGCGGTTCTGGGCCCTGTTGATCCTCAGATCGGCGATCCCATCAAGGGAAGCTATCCGGCATCTTCGGTCTTGAAGGCCCTAGAGGAGGAGAATCCCAACCGTGATGACGTCACCCTGATGCTTGGTGATATCGCTGGCAAGGCCATCGAACAGGTCAGGCAGAAGGTTTACGCCCTCGTAAAGGACGACGTTGAGGAGAAGAAGGCACTGGATATCGCAAAGAAGCTCAGCGAAGGTCATTGGACGCACGACTATCCCATCTCGCTTGAAGAGGCTAAGGAGTTGGGTCTGCCGGTCGAAAACGGTCTTGCCACCGAGATATACGAGCTCATGGACCTCTATCCCCAATCGGGCCAGAGGCGCCCCTCGGTTGAATACATCCCCATGCCCTACCATCCATCCGCCCCGCCCGCCAAAGAGAGGAAGAGCTAGAAAAAGGTGCCGACCTTGAAGATTCAGGTCATACAGAGCATACCGGAGAATCTACTGGATGAAGTGACTGAGCTTCTTTTGGAGGCCTTTGCCCAAAAAGTCGCCCACGAGCTTAGGCCGCACTCGGATGAGCAGGCAAAGATGATCGTCAAAAGCAGCATAGTCCCCGACCTTGGCTGGGTTGCCCTGGATGAAAAAGGCAAGGTAATCGGGGTGATTGGAGTTGGCGCTTTTAGAAAGCCATTTTCCAGGGTCACTTTGGGGGCGCTTGTACGCGAGTTTGGGATTTTCGGGGCGGTTTTAAGGTGGCTTCCTTTCTTTCTTGAGGACCTATCCAGGGCCAAGAGAGGAGAGTGGCGGATCGAAGCCTTGGCGGTCAAAGATGGTTTTAGGGGGAGAGGGATCGGCACAGCTCTTTTGGAAGCGGTCATAGAGAGTGCGCGCTCTCAAGGGGTCAAGGTAATCAAGCTCGAGGTGGTCGATACGAATGAGGGGGCGCAAAAGCTCTATGAGCGGCTAGGGTTCAAGAAGGTGCGAAGCCTTAAGACGGGCTGGCTTACCGCGCCCGGCGGCTATCGAGCCGTCCGCTTCGTGCGCCTTGAGCTTTAGTCCGAAATTGATTCTTGGTTTGTGTCGATAAGCTTAATCCCACTATTTTTTCTAATGTAAAAATGAATGGTATCATTGTATCTTCGGCCTCTATGTTATATCTGTCGCTACGCCAAACCTGCTAAGGACTTTTCTGGTCAACAGGCTGATGGCCGAGATGCATAATGATGTGAATTTGTGGATGGGACTTCTGCCGGATACGATTCAATTAGTCATTGGGTTATTCTTGACCGTCAAAGCGGGCAAGATCGCCGGATTGCTCATGAGGGAAGGCGAGCGGGAGCAAGGTTGAGGGCTACCCGAGGAAAGCGATAATAGCTCTCGACAATTTGTTATTCATTACGATATATTATAAAATTTATCTAAAGTTTATTATGAATACGCTGATATCGATTAGGCGCTGGGGAACAAGCGAAGACGCTAGGAAGTGTTGCCAAAAAGATAGAGCGGTCTCGCTCATTCATCATCCAAAAGGCTCTGGAGTTATACATGGAGGACTTTGCAGATCTTCAGGTGGCGCTGCTCGATCGTTTGCACGATCAGACCGATCCCGTCATCTCCGCAGAGGAGATGAGGAAGTCGCTTGGCTTATGAGGTCTTCTATAAGAAGTCGGTCGGGCGCGATTTAAAGAGATTGGACAGGGATGATGCCGGCCGCGTTCTTGAAGAGATAGAGTTGGTGCTCGCAAAGAATCCAGAGTCAAATCCGACGCTTAAAGGGAGATTTGCCGGACTTCGCAAATTTCGAGTTGGCGACCACAGGGTCATCTATGCTCTTATGGAGGTCAAAATTCTTATCCTTAGGGTCGATCGCCGCCAGGATGTTTATAAGAACGAAGTTTAACCCGTGCTCCGCAGCTCCAATTAAAAATAAGAAGTGGCAGTAGATGGGATTTAGTTTAGAGAGACCGGTTTCCTTTCACTCCAACCTCAAACTACTCAAACCCTGCTCGTCCTCTTTGACGCTGATGACGTGCTCAAAGGAGTCCTTTATCTCTCCTACGTGGGTGATGATGAAGACCTGTTTGAACTGATTCAAGAGGCGGGTTAAGGCCCCTATGATGTTCTCCTGGCGGGCGCTGTCTTGGCTGCCGAAGATCTCATCCAGGACGATGAAGCCCGCGCCCTGGCCGCTCCCCTCTATCATCAGCTTGGAGATGGCGATCCGCAAACAGAGATTGGCAAGGTCTTCTTCGCCGCCCGAGAACCTGTTTATTGAAAACTTCTCACCGGCGTCATAGATCATCAGCTCATAATCCTCGCTCAACTCAACCTTGGCATACCTCCCTTCGGTTATTTCGGCAAATAGTGCGCTAGTCTTGGCTGAAAGGGCGGGGCGGATGCGGCCGATAAGGTCGTTTTTAAAACTTTCAAATATCCTTTTGAGCTCGCTCAGGCCCAGCCGCTCTTTTTTGAGAGCTGCGATCTCCTTTGCCAGTTTCTCGTTATCCTCAAGGCCCTTTTTCAATCGCTCCACTTCAGCTAAGTATAACTTCTTCTCGCCGCTGGCCTTCTCCAGCTCTATCTCGGCCTCGTTTAAGCTTTTGCGCACCGCCTCGTAAGCGCCCTCCTTGGCCGCGAAGTCTTCCTTGGAAAAACTGAGCTTTTTGCCCTCGCCCTCTATCTTTGATAGCTCTTCGGCCAGCTCTTTTGCTCTTTTAGAATTTGATTCGATTTCGGCAAGTATCTTGCCCAGTCTTTCTGTCTCCTTCTCGAGCTGGATGAACTCTTTGCTCAACCCCTCAAGCTCGATCGCTTTGGCCTTGAGGTCGGCATATTTTTCAGCGTCGAAGGCTTCGGTCTTAAGTTTTTTAAGTTTGTTCTCCAACGAAAGGAGGCTCTTTTTAAGCGACTCGGCCTCTTTGGCCTTATGCTGGATATCCCTCTTTTCCAGGTCTTTTTGCGAAATATCCTGGCCCGCCTTGGCTTGCTCCTTCTCGAGCCGGACTAATAGGGCCTTTGTCTCCTCAGCCTTAGCTTCGGCAAGCTTCATTTGCTCAGCCGCCGCGTCCATTTCCCCGCTTAAACTCCCCATCTCCTTGGCGAAGTGCTCCTCTATCTTTGCAAAATCTTCTCCGAGGGGACGCAGGCAAGTCGGACAATTGCTCTTAGGCCCCAGCTTTTCGATCGCCCCCCTTTCGCCCGCTAGCTCGCCTATCCGGCTCTTGAGGTGAGATATCTTGGCGCGCTCCCCTTGAATCGCTCCTTTTGCGTCGCTTAGGGCCTCAGTTGCGCCCTTGATCTCTTCCTCAAGGTTTCCCCGGCTATCCCTTAACTTGTTTAACGCCTCTTCGAGGTCGCCCGCTTTGATAAGGTCATTTTCAAGCTCGCTTAGGTGGGCGGTCAAATCATTCCTCTGAGTCATCAGCTCTTTGGCCAGCTTATCGTCGGCTTCAAGGCGGGCCATCTCATCGAGTTTCAGTCGCATCGCTTGGTACTCGGCCATCTTTGGCGCAAGCGATTTCAAGCGCTCCCCTTGGACCAGAAGCTCATCCCTTTCCGCCTGGAGCCCTTCGAGCGCATCGTTTGCCGTTTTAAGGTCATTCGTCTTTAAAGCGTAACCTTGGGCCAGGGCCGCGTGGGTCTCCCGCTTCTCCTTTAAGGCGGCAAATGCGGCGCCAAGCTCATCAAGTTCGGCCTTCAAGAGAGCCTTTTTGCTCGCCGCCTCTTCGACCCTTAAGGTGGCCGCCTCGAGGGCGTCCGTCTTGGCCTTTAGGCCGACGGCCAGCTCGTTTTCATCCAAAACCCGCTCACTTAAGGTGTCGGCTCTGGTTTTAGCGTCTCGAAGGTCGGCTCTTAGCATATCCAAGGCCCGGTCGATGTCGTCGATGCCGAGCATCTTGATGACGCGCATCTTCCTTTGGGCGGCTTGAAGATCGGAGAGGGCGTTTAATTCCTTCTGTTTGGCAAAAAAGCTGGTGAAGAAGGCTTCGCGGTCCATCCTTAGGGTCTTGGTGATGTACTCAAGCGAGGCGTTGGTCCCTCTGGCCATCGGCTTCTTGTTGACGTGGATGGCCGCGTCTGAAGTGAGGCCAGCCCCCTTCATCTCTCTGACCACTTGAAAATGGTTGCCATCAAGCTCAAACTCCAAGATTACTTGGGTGATATCGCTGGGAGCAGCGCCTTGCCTCTTGATCTGCTCCTTGGCTGTCCTGGCCGCATCGGTCCCGTAGAGAGCCCAGCCGATCGCCTCGATCAGCGAGGACTTTCCGGCCCCATTGACCCCGACGATGCCGATTAGCCCTTCCGGGAACTCGATTAAGGCCGCCTCGTATCCTCTGTAATTCTTGAGCGAGAGGCTAATCAGCTTCAACTTGAGCAGCCGCCTTGTTTAAGTAGTTTTTTCCCGCCTTGAGCAGGTCATCTCGATTCAGTTTATTTGAGAGGGGGACTTTATCAAGATAATTTTCGAACTCTTTTACCAGGTTCTGGATGGCCCCATCCATCATCACCAGGGCGTTCTCTTCGCCGTCCACTTCGTATCTCATCTCGAAATGGAGGGCAGGGCCGGTCAAACGCTTAATCTCCTTGGAATCCAAAGAGGTGAAGGAGACAGGCGAGATATTTTTGATTTTGAGCCTCATTATCTTGCCCGAAATATCCTTATCTTCGACGGCCGCCCTAATGGCCTCCATGACTTCGTCTGGCCCCATATCGTGGGCATCAAGAGGTGCGATCTCCTCCATAGCTCTTATATTTAGCGGGTGAAATTTGGCCCTTGGGCCGGCCGGGGTGAGATCGACCTCGATGAAGCCCTTGTCTCCCCCAAGCTCATTGAAGCTGAAGCGCTCGGTCGAACCGGAGTAGTAGGCGTTTTCCAAAAGCTTGGCGTAGCCATGATAGTGGCCGAGGGCGATATAGTCGAAGCCCCCTTTGAGCTCGCTTTGATCCACGATCTGCTCGCCCGGCTCCTCCATGGAGAACTCCCTGATGCCGCGAAAACCGGCGTGGAGCATCAGGATGTTGTATTTGGCGCTTTGATCGGGAGCGGCCTCGGCCAAGGCCCGCTTGAAATCCTCTTCGGTCAAGCAGTGGGGGACGGCGTTGATGGCCACTTCCTTCACCATGAATTTTTGGTGGACCCCCTTGTAGGCCGGGTGAACGCCCCCGATGAGCTCAAAGATGCGAAAGACGCTGCCCACTTCGCGCATGCGGGGCATGGAGTGATTTCCGGCGATGATGACCAGGGGGATATCAGCCGCCTTTAGGCGCAGGATCTGTTCGAGCGCGAAAGAGATGGCCCGGTTGGATGGGCGGACGTTATCGAAGAGGTCGCCCGTGTGCAGGAGGAGATCCGGCTCAAGCTCGATTATGTTATCGATGGCTTTCGCAAAGGCGGCGTAGACGTCGAGCTCCCGCTGGTTGATGCCGCTTATCCCATTCAAGGCTGAGTATTTGGAGTGGCCGAGGTGGCTGTCGGAGAGGTGGATGAGCTTCACTTAAAAGAACCCCTCATCCGTCTTTACTTCATCTTTCTTTTGGTTTTTGCTGGAGGCCGCCGACTGGCGGCCTCCGCCAGAGGCCCATCCGTCTTTGGCTGAGGCGCCTGCCCTTATCCAATCCTCATAGAGGAAGATTTTGGTCGGCAGGGCGAAGGGGACCTCGGGCGAGGTTATCAGGGCTTCACCGGCCATGAGCGTCTGGATTTCACTCCCGAGGGCGCTTATATCGTGCTTGGCCGAGGCGCGCAGGATGTTTCGATCCCTCTCATCGGCAAGACCTAAGATAAAGAGGGTATTGAACTGGGACAGAAGTTCTTCATCGACGAGTTTAGGCTGTTGGGTGATGGCGCAGAGACCGGTCTTGAACTTGCGCCCTTCCCTGGCGATCTGGGCAAAGATTCCCAGGTTTTCGCTGGAGCGGCCCAAGACCCGTTGGGCCTCCTCCAAGACGATCAGGGTGGGGTGGACTTTATTGAACTCGGCCGGTTTCTGGTAGGCATCCTTGTTGGCCTCAAAGACGGCCCGGGTGATGACGGCGCTGATGAGGAGCTCTTCATCGGAGCGCATGTTGGAGGTATCGACCAGGACCAGTTGGCCCTGCTTCAAAGAGTGGATGATGTTTTTGGTTATCGAGACTGAAGCATCGCCGTGGATCGAGGAGAGGCGGCTCATATGCTCGGCCCGCCTCTTTAGGACGGCGATGGTTCCGATGTGAAAGCTGGACGCTCCTATCTCTTCCAAGACCTCTTCGGCCTCAAGGCTGGCCAGCGAGCTTAGCCAGTCGCTCCGGTAGTGGTGGCGGATGGAGTAGAGGGCTTCGATTTGGGGGCCGGAGAAGTTGTAAATCTGAAGCAGGTCGTCAATTTGAATCTCGGCCGCGCTGACTTTAAGCTGGTTATGTGGGCCGGAGAGCTTTCTCGTGCTATAGACTTTCAGCCTCTCATCGGCCAGGCGGGCATCGATCAAGCCCTTCTTATCGGCGTCCCCGCCGCCGTCGTAATACTCGCCGTGGGGGTCGAAGAGGAGAAAGCCATAGCGCCCGCTCTTTAACACTGAGGCGGCCAAGACCTTCATCAGGTTGCTCTTGCCCATACCGGTCGTGGCAAAGAGTCCGATGTGGTAAGGGAAGAGATTTCCGTGGATACCAACCGTAAAATCCAAAGCCTCTTCGCCGCTTCGAAGGCTGCCGATTTCAATATCGCCCATAAAATCCTTCAAGAAGTCGAAGTCCTCTTTATTTGGAGCCGAGACGCGCGAAAAATGGGAGGGGAGGCTCTTGGGTTTTAAGAAGCGGCCGTCCTTTAAAAGGCCGAGGGCTGCGCATTTGCCCATCTTATAGAGGCGCCGCTCTTTGTCGGTTAGGGCGGGCGACTGGCCTGCGCCGTCCAAGAGCATCATGTTTCCGGCCGTCCGATTCGTCCAATCGGGGTCGGCCGAATCGCTGCCGTACGATATATCCACGACGCGCAGGAAGTATTTAACCCCCTTCTCCTCGTCCTTAGCCACCAAGATATCACCGAGCGAGAGACTTTCGCCGTAGTAGGCGCGAAACTCGATGTTTAAGACACTTTTTCCGGTTATCCTGCCCTTATGCATGTGCTCCTCCTCCAGAGACGGATGCGTTAATTTGTGTCCAAGATATCATGGAAATTGCCAAAAAGTGCTTCCCAGTCGCTTAAAGGTACGCCCTCCTGTAAGGTCAGACCTTCCAGGCGATAGCGCAGGTCCTCCTTGTCGGCCGGTTCAATGCGCACCCGGTTGTGGACGGCAGCCAGCGGATAGGGGTAGCCTAAATAGACCGGATCGTTTGAGATAGATTGCAAGATGCCCATCACCTTGGCCGGCGGTCTCGTATCGAAGCGGTTGATGTCGATGCGAAAGGCGAAATCGGAGAGAGGGCTTAGCCTGGCTGCATAGACCGCTCCAAAATTTATGATGCTCTCTGCCCCCTCATCCAATCGGCTGAGCGGATAGAACCAGGCCTTATCCTTCTTTGCCCCATTTCCGATGGCCCCCGCCCGCTGGATTAGAGGGGCGTATTTGCCGAAAGAGAGCGAGCTCTTCTTGCTCACGCCGGCCAGAAAGACGCCCTTTTGGGCCGCTTTCTTAAGGATCCTCTCCAAGAAGGCGGGGGGGAGAAAATCGGTTGCCTTGAGCGAGCCGTCCATCAGGATGAGGTCGCCCTCTTGGAGCTCGCCCAAGGATTCTTCGGCCATCTGCCACTCTAAGAGCGTCCTTATCGCCCCCAAGATCTCACCGAAGGTGGGGAGGGCCACCGGGTCGCTTCCGGTCACTTCAAGGTGGATTTCCTTAAAGCGTTCAGTGGAAGTTTGTGGGCTCAGCGCCTCGACGGTTGGGGCCGAAATCTGCTCGCCTTGCTGCTCGCCGCCGAAAAAGGTCAGGCGGCCGAAGCGATAGACTCCAACGTAGAATGAGCCGCCATCGACTATCTTGGCCGAGCCGCCGTCTATGGCGACCGCCTTTATCGAATCGATGCTCTTCTTTACGGGCTCATCAAAGAGTTCTTCTTTAATATCTTTGTCTATCCTTAAGGGCTCGCTTCCGTCAACGCCCCGCTCGCCGCCAAAGTAAGCGGCCTCAAATAGGATCTCTTTTATCAGCCTTGCGCTCGCTTGCAGGCTCTCTTCCAAAGCATGGTCATTTATTATCATAGTGATAAGGATAGATGAGTTTGGAGAGGATTTGAAGGTTGTGCAAGCATTTGTGTGTAAATTCCTCTAGCCCACCCGGGCTGGCTCTTCC
>JASEGU010000028.1 GCA_030017835.1 Actinomycetota bacterium
CGCTGCCCTGCAGGGCAGCGCCGCCGTATCCGATGATCTTGCCGCCAAGCCTTGCAACAACGTAAGAGATGAGGCCACCCAGAGAGAGCTGCTTTTCGAAGAGGCCGCCCGGCCAGGGGCTCTGGAAGGTCTCCACTTCGACCTCCATCACCGAGCTCAAGTCGCCTAGTCTCATCTCTTCGATAGATAACCCTTCAAGCTGCTCCATCGCCTCATCAACCCCTCTTTTGCGCCTCCTCGGCAATCGGTATGCGCACGTATATCGGAGAGATGGTTAAGGGGTCCTGGACGCTCCCCTCTCTGATGCGTATATGAGTGAGCCTATTTAAATTGCCGGCTTTAGGTGGCCACTTCTCTTTTGGGGAGATCCCCACGCCGCTCAAGCCCTCAAATAGGTGACCATAGGGCTTAAGGGCGTCGCCCGCGATTAGGATATCACTCGCCTCTTTGGCCCCTTGAACCCGGCTCAGTAGGTCATCGGGGGAGACTGCCTCGTATTCACTCAATCGCTTCAAGTGCCCGCTCGTATTCGCGTAAAGGGCAGTATATATCTCTTTTCGCTTGGCGTCGGTGGCAACCAGAATGAGACCCTGAAAGGGATCTATACCGGCCGCGATGATGTCTAAGCTGGAGACTCCGACGATGCCCAAGCCAAGACCGATGGCAAGACCTTTGGCGACCGAGACCCCGATTCGAAGACCCGTAAAGGAGCCCGGTCCGAGGCCAACGGCTATCGCCTCCACATCCAGAATATCGAGTTCGCACCGAGCGAGCATGGAGTCGATTAGGGGGAGAAGGATGCGCATATGTTCTCTTGGAGCATCCAAGCTCTCTTCCAGAAGGAGCTCATCACCCTGGCTCAATGCGACCGTGCAATTATCGGTTGAGGTGTCAAAGCCAAGGATCAGCATCGGATATCTCCGTATGAGCTTAGCCAATCCGAGGCGAGCCGGGTGAACCTCTCCCCGTATGGATTTATGGTTATCAACCTCTCACCCTTCCTTGCGGTCCGCTCAAATTTTATCTCCAAGTGCTCGGCGGGCAAGAGGGCGGCCACCTTATCTCCCCACTCGACAACGGTCACCCTGTCGCCGAAGAAATACTCCTCGTAACCCAAGTAATACATATCATTGAAGGAGGAGAGGCGATAGGCATCAAAGTGGTAGAGTTCGGGACCGGTTTGATTCTTATACTCCTTGATCAGAGTGAAAGTCGGACTGGTTATATTGGCCTTGATGCCGAGCCCCTCGGCGATGGCCTTGGTGAAACGAGTCTTGCCTGCTCCAAGATCGCCGGTCAAGCTGATTACCTCGCCGCCCTTGAGAAGAGAGGCCAGGGCCAGGCCGAGGGATCTCATCTCTTCTTTGGAGGCGACCGTTATAAGATAGGAGTTGACGGGACTATTCAGCGCTTTTCACCCTCAAAATAGCATCATCTGCTCGGCTTCACTGGATCCTTCGGCCTCATCTTTTTGGGCTATCACTTCAGTTTTAGCCGGGCTATCTTTTGTTTTGGGCGATATGATCGATTTCAGCGTGAAGAAGTCGGCTTGGAGGGCAGAGAGGTTGTTGGGTTGATAAAGGGCGGCGGCCGGATGGTATATGGGAAATATCTTTTGGCCGTCCTTCGTGAAGATGCGGCCATGCATCTTTGAGATGGAAACGGGCTCTTCAAGCAGAAGCTCGGCCGAGAAGCGGCCGAGCGCGCAAATCACTTTGGGCGAAATTATCCTTATCTGTTCAAAGAGATATTTTTTGCAGCGCTCTATCTCTTTGGGAAGGGGGTCGCGATTGTCGGGCGGACGACATTTTAAGACATTTGCGATATAGACATCTTCGCGCCTGAGTCCGATCGTGTTAAGCAGCTTATCTAACAGTTTTCCGGCTGCGCCCACGAAGGGTCGGCCTTGAATATCTTCATTTCGACCGGGAGCCTCCCCGACGAAGACGAGGTCTGCCTTCTCACTTCCGTAGCCGAAGACCAAGTTAGTTCTGGTTTTACCCAATGGACACTCCATGCAGTCCTTGATCTCTTCATAGAGCTCACTTAAGTTATCGGCCAATTATCGGACTCCTTAAAAACCGTAAAAATCAATCGATATAGGTTACCACCGCTTCGTGCGCCATGCGGGATGGTTTTTTGCCCCCCTTCGGCACGTAGCCTATTGGGACTATGGTCATCGGTCTTACGTGGAGCTCAATATTGAGTATCCTCCTGATATCATCCTCATAGAACGAGCCGACCCAGCAGCTTCCAAGCCCTTCCGAATTCGCCGCAAGCAGAATGTTCTGGGTCGCGCAAGCGGCATCCTGGATGGCAAAGAGGGTCCGTCCCCGATCTCCATAAGCCTCTCCGGATATCTCGACGTCGGCACAGACAACGATGACAACTGGGGCCTCTGAGATGAATTTCTGATTGAGGGCTTTGGCCGCCAAACGATCCTTGGTCGTCTGATCACGGACCACAAAGAATCGCCAAGGCTGTATGTCTCCCGCCGATGGCGCTTGGCAGGCCGCCTCCAGTATCTTATCTACCACTTCGCTTGAGACATTCTTCTTTGGATCGAAACTTCTTGCACTCCGCCTGTCATAGATAGCCTTATAGACCTCCATTACACCCTCCCATCCGATCATCCGATAAGTTATTAATTTTTATTATAATTGCGAAGCTCCTCTTTAGCAAAGACTAATGGGTTAAATTGCAAAGGATTATCCAAGCCGAAACCCCCCGCTTGATCCGAAGGAGAACGGCTCAGCCATCGATGTAAACCCTTGGGATGCGCCCGCTTATCATGCATACTATCTCATAATTTATCGTACTCAACAGCGAAGCGATCTCGTCTGCGCTTATTCGCTCGGGCCCGCTCGCTCCGATTAGGACGACTTCGTCCCCCACTTTGAAATCGCGCTCCTCAATATCGACCATGAACTGATCCATGCAGACGTTTCCGGCGACCGAAAAACGCTCGCCGTCTATCAAGACCGAGCCCAAGTTTGAGAGGTTCCTAGAGTAGCCATCGGCGTAACCGAGCGGAATGGTTGCGATATTGCTCCTCTTCTTCGCCTTGAAGGTTAGGCCGTAGCTTACCCCCTCACCGGCTTCGATCGTCTTGACCGAGGATATCATGGCCTTTAAGCTGAGGGCTGGATTAAGGTCTATGACTCCCTTGGTTGATTCGGCCGGATGAAGTCCATAGACGGAGATGCCGCACCTGACCATATCGAGGTGAGACTTCGGCTCCAAGATGGTGGCCGCGCTGTTGGCCGCGTGCTTGATGGGAATGGTAATTCCCGCCACCTCAAGCTCTCTTATGAGGTCTTCGAACTTCTTGAGCTGCTCGCCCATGAAGGCGTCATCCTCGCCGGCCGTGGCGAAATGTGTGAAGATGCCCTCGATCTCGAGGGCAGAAAGGGCGCTTAACTCTTCTATAAACCCCTTGGCCCTGGCGGGATCGACCCCTATCCTGTTCATGCCGGTATCGAGCTTGACGTGAACTTTGGCTCGCTTGCCGAGTTTTTCGGCGGCAGCCCAGATGGCCCTTGCCGCCCCGATCAAAGAGACGGTCAGAACGAGATCATTCTCAACCGCTTCTTCGGCGGCGTAAGGGGGAATGTCGCTCAAGATGTGGATGGGCGCCGCTATGGAGGCTCTTTTGAGCTTGACCGCCTCTTCGATCAGGGCGACTCCGAGCCTGTCTGCCCCGCCTTCAAGGGCAGCCATCGATACCTCGATATCGCCGTGGCCGTAAGCGTCGGCCTTGACCACGGCCATGAACTTAACATTCGGCCCAAGGCGACTCTTAAGGGAGGAGACGTTATTCCTTATGGCGCCAAGATCTATCTCAGCATAGGCTGGGCGAATCTTGCCTTCCATATGAGATATCTCACTCGCCCCTAACGATGTCTTTCATGATGTCGGCCTTGGTGATGATGCCGGCCAGGCGGCCTCCATCGAGTACGGGCAGCCTTGCTACGTCCTCTTTGACCATCTTGGTTGCGACGTCCATTACGCTATCATCGGCCTCGGCTGAGATCACGCTCTCCGTCATCACGTCCTTGACCTTGGCTCCGATCGCTTTTTTGAGATTATCTTCGAACTTCTTTAAGCCACCAAGGTATATTAAGCCGTCCAGAAGATGGATGTAGCTTGGGAACTCCAACTTTACATCGGCCATGATGAGATCGCCTTCACTTATTATGCCGACCATTTCACCGGCCGCATTTACGACCGGGGCTCCACCTATCTTCTTTGCGAGAAGTATCTCGGCCGCTTCCTTGACCGAAAGGTTTTCATCGATGGTGGTGGGGTCTTTTGTCATGATATCGCGAGCTCTTCTATCTTCCATCTTATTCTCCTTTCAATACCTCTTTTATGGCGTTGGGCAAATACTTGATTATATCGGTAGCATTCAGCGAGTATTGAGTCAATTCGCCTGCCGCTATATCGCCGGCTAGGCCATGTATGTAGGCCGCAAGAACGGTGGCCTCATAGGGCTTTGTCCCTTGAGCTGAGAAGGCTGCGATCATTCCGGTCAAGACGTCACCGGCTCCGGCCGTGGCCATCCCCCTGTTGCCGGTCGGATTTATGGCCACAGCGTCCGGTGCGGCTATGAAAGAGAATGGGCCCTTGAGCAGGACTACTTTCTCGGTCTCTTCGACAAATCTGGCAACACAGCCGTGGCGACCATTTTGAATGATTGCCGGCTCTTGGCAAAAGAGCCTTGCTATTTCGCCGGGGTGAGGCGTCAAAATCAATGGACTCTTTCTCTTTTTAAGCAGGTTGAGCTTACCCACCATGGCGCTTATGCCGTCGGCGTCCAGTACCATTGGTTTTTCGATCTCTGAAACAAGGGCCTGGACAAGTGAGGCCGTCTTCTTATCCAAACTAAGCCCTGGCCCCAAAGCGACCGTCTCGACCGATGAGCACCTTTCGAGCAGAGCATCCTTGGCCGAAGGGGCAAGCCCTCCCTCAGCCGTCTCGTCCGTGGCAAGGATTATTGCTTCGGTAAGTTTGACGGAGAGTATGTCACAGATGCTCTTTGGAGCGGCCAAGTAGACGGTTCCCGCCCCCGACTTTAGGGCGGCCTGGGTTGCCAAAACGGCGGCTCCCGTCATGCCGGGCGAACCGGCGATTATCAGAACCCTGCCCCGGCTGGCCTTGTGGACATCGCGGGGATGAGTTGGAAGGAGCTCCCTTATCTCGCTTTTGGAAAAAATCTGGGCGAGACCGATCTTAAAAATTTCGCCCATTTCGGCTGAGAGTCCAAAATCGTCCACTCTGATCCTACCGAAGTAAGCGGCGGCCGGAAAGAGATAGGACGATAGCTTGGGAGCAAGGAAGCTGACCGTCCTCTCCGCCATGATGTGGGGACCGGACAGAAGGCCCTTGCTTGGATCGATTCCGGACGGGACGTCGGCTGAGACAACTCTTATGCCTGAGGCATTTATCAGCTCGATCACGCTCTCGGCCAGGGCCTTGATGCTTCCTTTAAGACCCACGCCGAAGATGGCATCGATCACCACGTTGGCCTTGCTCAAGGCGGCCTTGAAATCATCCAGGGCGGCGTATGAGAGGGGTTTTGCCCCGCCGACCCTGATGAGATTGCGTAGCGCTTCCCCAGCCTCTTTCGTAAGATCGCTCTCTTTCACCTCTTCGGCGTGGGCATTGGCCAGAACGAAGGCGTCCACCTTATAGCCGGCCTCAATGAGAAGCCTGGTTGCGACCAGGCCGTCTCCGCCATTGTTGCCCTTGCCGCAGACGACGACCACGTGACCGCTCTCGCCGATCATGCTCGAGATCTCATTGAAGAGAGATCTTCCGGCCATCTCCATCAAATCATAAAGAGTCAATTCGGACTCATTTACGATCCTCTCTTCTATCTCTTGCGCCTGACTGGACGTTACAACCCTCATGTCAATCCCCCTTCTTGATTGCCGCAGCCATGGCCACGGCGCTGTCTGAGGTAAAAGATAGGCTGACTAAGACCTCGGCGACTCCAATCTCTTCAAGTCTATCTTTAGCGCGACCAATGAATACGACAAAAGGACGACCTAATTCGTCTCTACAAATTTCGATATCGGTACACTTGACTCCTCTAAAACCAGTACCGATCGCTTTGAGAATGGCCTCTTTGGCCGAGAAGCGGGCGGCAAAATGGAGGGGGGGGTTGGGTTTGCCCTCGCAGTAGGTTATCTCGCCCTCGGTGAAGACCCGCCACTTGAAGCGAGGGTGGCGGGTCATGGCTCTCTCGATGCGGGCGACCTCAACTATGTCTATTCCTACGCCTCTAAGCATATCAAGCTCAACCCTTCTTAATCTAAAGGGGGCGAATTATTCCACGGTCACACTCTTAGCAAGGTTTCGAGGCTGATCAACGTTGCAACCTCTCGCCTTTGCAATGTAATAGGAGAGAAGTTGAAGCGGGATGACCCCAAGGATGGCTGATATTATCTCGCTCGCCTCTGGAACGTAAAACACGTGATCGACAACCTTTTTGACCTCGTCGTTGCCTTTGGAGGCGATCGCGATCACCTCTGCGCCGCGCGCCTTGACCTCTTGAACGTTGCCTAATGTCTTCTCATAGACTTCGCTCACCGTCGCCACCACAACGACCGGAACTCCCTCGTCGATCAGGGCGATCGGGCCGTGCTTCATTTCGCCGGCCGCATAACCTTCAGCGTGGATATAGGATATCTCCTTCAGCTTGAGAGCTCCTTCTAAGGCGACTGGAAGGCCGACCCCCCGGCCCAGAAATAGAAAATCATCACAGGAGGCAAACTTCTTAGCCACCTCTTCTACGTGCCCTTTATCACCCAATATCTCCTCGACCCAGACGGGGATCTTCTCCATTTCCGCCTGGATAGAAAGGATTTCGTCCAAGCTTAAAGCCCCTCTGGCCTCGGCCATATAGAGAGCTAAAGCAAAGAGTACGGCTATCTGGCAGACGAAGGTCTTGGTTGCGGCCACCCCAATCTCGGGACCGGCGTGGGTATAGAGCGAGCTGTCGGCTTCCCTGGTTATGGTGCTGCCGAGCACGTTGGTCACCCCGATCACCTTGGCCCCCTTCCGTCTAGCCTCCCTGATGCCGGCCAGCGTGTCGGCCGTCTCGCCCGACTGAGTTATGGCGATGACGAGCGCCCCGTTGTCCAGAAAGGGGTCGGAGTATCTAAATTCCGAAGATATATCAACTTCGACAGGTATCTTTACCCACTTCTCTATCGCCTTCTTGGCGATGAGACCGGCGTGATAAGATGTGCCGCAGGCCAAGATGACCACCTTATTGAAGCCGGCCAGCTCCTTCTTACTCAAATCGAGATCGTCCAGAGAGATGCCACTGGAGGCTTTAAGTTTGCCCCGCAGGGTCTCCTTGATCGCCCCCGGTTGCTCGAAGATTTCTTTCAGCATGAAGTCCTCAAAGCCGCCCCTCTCAGCCGCCTTCTCATCCCAGGCGACCTTCATTATCTCCTTCTCTATCGGGCTCGCTTCAAAATCGGTGACTGTTATCGCGCCCTTGGTCACCTTAGCCATCTCATGATCGCCTATTATATAGATATCCTTGGTGTGACTTAAGACGGCCGGGATATCGGAGGCGATGAAGTATTCGCCTGATCCGAGCCCCACGATGAGGGGGCTGTCCTTTCGGGCGATGATGATCTCGCCCGGGTGATCTTCACATATAACCGCTATGGCGAAGGAGCCTTCCAGTTTTTTAATGGCTAACCTAACCGCTTCATATAGATCGCCGTCGTAGAGCTCCTCGATCAAGTGGGGGATGACCTCGGTGTCGGTCTCGGATTTGAAGACGTGTCCCCGCTCGATCAGGCCCTCTTTGAGGTCTATGAAGTTCTCGATGATGCCGTTGTGGACCATCGAAATTCTGCCCTTGCAATCAGTGTGAGGATGAGCGTTCTCCTTGGTCGGGCGGCCGTGCGTCGCCCACCTGGTATGACCGATGCCCAGCTTCCCGTGGGGAAAGTCTTTGGCTATCGCCCCTTCAAGATGGGAGAGATTCCCAACTTCTCTGGTCAGAGAGATCTTGCTACCAGTCATGATGGCGAGTCCAGCCGAGTCATAACCGCGATATTCCAACTTCTTTAGGCCGCCGACCAGAATATTGGTCGAGTCCTTTTCTCCCACATATCCAACTATCCCGCACATTAAGTAATCCTCCCGGTGTATCTTGAGATTCTTTAAAGACCGTAGTCCGATTTAAGGCTTAAAAGATCAGCCAAGCTCCCTTTCGATGACTCCTGCAACCACCTCGGCCACCTCTTTGGCATGCTCCTCGTCGTCGCTCTCGACCATGACCCGAATCAACGGCTCAGTGCCCGAGGGACGGACCAGAATTCGTCCGATCGAGCCGAGATCCTTTTCAGCCTCGGCTATCGCTTTTTTTATCGAAGCCCTCTTTTCCCATCCATCCTTGCTCTCAACTCTGACATTAATTAAGGTTTGAGGCAGACGGGTCATTATCTTAGCCAACTCGGAGAGCTTTTTACCGCTCTCGGCCATGACTTTAAAGAGGTTAAGAGAGGTTATCAGACCATCGCCGGTCGGGTTGTTTTCTAAGAGAATGATGTGGCCGGACTGTTCGCCGCCGATTATAGCCCCGCGCTTCATCATCTCACGAAGGACCCATTTGTCACCCACATCGGTCTTGATGACCTCTATCCCCCGCTCCTTCATGGCCAGATCAAAACCGAGATTGGTCATGACGGTGGTTACGACGGTGCTGCCCTTTAGAAGCCCCTTCTCTTTTAGGTGGGAGGCCAAGATGGCCATCATGAAATCGCCATCGATCACATTGCCCAGTTCATCAACGGCGATAACGCGGTCAGCGTCGCCGTCGTAAGCAAATCCTACGTCGGCTCCCGCCCGGATAACGGCCTCTCTTAAAGAATCGGGATGAGTAGAGCCGCAAGAGAGGTTTATGTTGCCCCCATCCGGCTGGTCAGCTATCGCGATAAGTTCAACTTTAAGCCTTTTGAAAGCGTTCGGGGCTATCTCGTATGCCGCCCCGTTAGCGCAGTCCAAAACCACCTTGAGACCGCTTGCGGGCTTAATGCCATTCAAAGCGTGCTCTATATATCGCTTATTTGCCTCGTTTAGATCGATGCACCTTCCTACCCGGGCGCCCTCGTCATTTGCGGGTTTTTTGCTATCCAAGATGGCCTCGATCCTCTCCTCGAGTTCATCCTCTATTTTCATGCCCGATGGTCCAAAGAATTTTATGCCGTTATAGGCGGCCGGGTTATGAGAGGCCGAGATGACCACGCCAAAATCCGCTCTCAGATCTTGGGTGAGATACGAGACGGCCGGCGTCGTGGTGACTCCCGCCCTTAGGACCTGCGCTCCCTCTTCGGATATTCCGATGATCAGGGCCTCTTCCAGCATATCGCCAGAGAGCCTGGTATCCTTGCCGATAACTACCTTTCCCTTGTTGGGGGAATTTAAAAGGACCTCTGCCCCGGCCCTTCCCACCTTGAGCGCGAGTTCATATGAGAGATCTTCTCCAGCGACTCCTCTTATGCCATCTGTGCCAAAATATCTTCCCAATAAATAAACCTCTCCTCTTTGAAATCAACAATCTAACATTATAACCTTGACTGGCCCGTAAATCGAGAAATTTGCCAGAGAGCTAAAAACCCTTACAACCCTCTTTTACCTTAATAAGAAATAAAAAATATTTGACAGCCGCCAAGTCTCTTAGTTTTTAGGGTACTCCTTACTCACCAAGGGCGAGGCGCAGGCGGCAGATAGGGCGTAATAGCCGGGGATGAATTTGAGGATGTCTCCTGCGGACAGCTTATCCATTTCGCTTATGTCAACCACCAAGTGATCTGCCCCCATCTGCAAGATTCGTCCGATAAATTGGGGTTTTAACATCCCAGCCCCGATGTGCTGCTTGCCAAGCGAAAGGACGGCCTGCTTGACCCAGGTTCCACCCCTTCTCTTATCGCTGACTTCCAGCACCTCAGAGAAGATGGCAAAGGCGTCAAGGTGGGCTCCCTCTATCGGCTTAAAACGAGCCGTCTCCTGACCGAGCAGGATGGCCTCGCCAATCCTGACCTGATTGATACCGGCCATAGCCCCGCCCGCTTCTATCAAACCCCAGAGGCTTGAGCTTCCGCCGGAGATGAAGTCGAGCTTAAGATCGAGCTTATCCTCAATCTCTTTGGCCGTTTCCACCAGAGTATTTAAGCCCGCCTTGCTTGGCTCAAAGCCGGGCCCCTCCTGACCCCCATCCCTTGCGCCCTCGGCGGGCTGGCAGAGGTTGGTGGCAAGACCGGCCAAACGGAGCCCTTGAAATCCGATAATCTTCTTGGCCAGCTCGGCGGCGCCGGCCGCCAAAACTCCCTCGCGAAGCCCGCCCGTCTCGACCATGATGGCGACCCCACATTCCTTCTTTTCCTGCCTTGCCGCCTTGGCCAGAGCGGGTAGGATGGCCCCATCTGAGATAAAGCAGCAGCTAGAAAATTTTACCGCCCCCTTAGTCTCATCCCTTGTGGGCTGCTTGAGCATGAAGGGATTAGAAAACCCCGCTTCGGTCAGGCGCATGAGGCTCATGACTTGCGAGTCGGCAAGGATTTTCGCCCCGCCCGCCTCCATCGCCTTGGCAACCAAAGGATCGCCAAAGCAGCCTTTGACCACTCCGACCAGACCCAGGCCGCATCTTTGGCAGCTGGCCGCAACCAGCCTTGTGTTATCCTCAATCTTCTTCAAATCGATGGAAATAAGCGGTAGTCTCAAGGGGCCTTCCTCTCAGATAAAAGATAAGGGCAGCCCCAAAAAGATGGACTGCCCTTAATATTCTACTATCAACGGTGAGTTTACAAAAATCTTAACGTTTCGAGAACTGTGGTCTCTTGCGAGCCTTCTTGAAACCGTACTTCTTGCGCTCTTTGGCTCTAGGGTCTCTGGTGAGAAGACCGGTTGTCTTTAGGTCTTTACGAAAATCGGCGTTGACATCCAAAAGAGCCCTGGATATACCGTGACGAAGGGCGCCGGCTTGCCCTGATGTTCCCCCGCCGTCGATCTTGGCGATGACATCGAATTTATCGGCCGTGCCGGTTACGTTGAAGGGCTGTTTGGCCAGCACGAGAAGGGTCTTTCTGCCAAAATAGTCCTCCAGGCTCTTGCCGTTCACGTTGAAATTGCCGTTTCCGGGAACAAGCCTAACCCTTGCGACCGACTCTTTCCTTCTTCCGGTTCCCCGGTAAACTACCTTATTAGCCGACACTTACATCTCCTTCCACATACTTGAGCTTATATGGTTTAGGCTTCTGCGCCTCATGTTCGTGATTTGGGCCCGCTTTTACTTTGAGCTTCTTTAGCACATCACGACCAAGGCTGTTGTGAGGGATCATGCCCTTAACGGCCTTCTTGATGACAAATTCCGGCTTGGTCTTCATCAAGACTTCGTAGCTGACGCTCTTAAGACTGCCTATATAGCCAGTGTGACGATGATACATCTTGCCCGCGAGCTTGTTTCCGGTCAGTTTGACCCTTTCGGCATTGATGACGATGACGTAATCGCCGGTATCCATGTGCGGGGTAAAGATCGGTTTGTGCTTGCCCCGAAGCAGAACGGCCACCTCGCTTGCCAGGCGGCCCAAAGGAACCCCCGTCGCATCTATGACGTGCCACTCTCGCTTTATGTCAGCTGGTTTAGCTGAATAAGTCTTCATCAAAATCCTCCAAATCGATATACTTGCTCCAAACCTTATGTATATTAATGAAAAAGCGCCTTTAAGTCAAGGGTTTGTAAGCGTCGGGCCGAACTGCGCCCGAAAACTTGAACTACTATTGAGGAATCCTAAGGTGAATGGCGA
>JASEGU010000029.1 GCA_030017835.1 Actinomycetota bacterium
CTTTGGGATACATAAGCCCAGCCGGGTATGAGAGAATGCTGATGGAGAGAGCGGCGGAAGCCGTTGTGCGTAGTTAAGGTGTCAACAGAAACGGGGTAACTCCACCCTATTGTCAATATAATTTTATAAATATTTTTATGAATTTCAATTGGATGGACTAATAGCTAACTTAGTGAATTTTAATACCAGCTAAGCGCCCCTTCTGGATAGACGTAGAAATGTTAAGACCTCTTTGCTTTCTCTTTCTACACCTGTCCCGGAAGCCTAATATCGGTGATCTTCCAGCTAAAACCGTCCCTTTCAAGGACGATCTTAATATCCTGCTTGGGCGTATCTCCCTTTAGGGTTATGACGAACCTATTTAGCGACTCGTAGCCCATAGAGACATCGGATGACAGAGCGGGCTTGCCCACCCCTGCCTGAGCCTCTCCTCCCAGGGCGGGAGCCTCCCCTTTCATCAGGGCCGCAAGGCCTTCGGGGGTAACGTAGGAGTCGATCATCCCATCGATCAGAGCGCCGGAAAATAGGGCGCCGAGCCCGGCGAAGGGGTCATCAGCCACCCCATCTTCCATCTCTTTGGTCATGACGGCGTTGAGTTGATCCTTTAGGCTCTCCTTGACAGATTCGAAATCGACATATTCTGAGAGCTTCTCTGCGTCTCCTTGGGCTGCCGCCTCCTTTATCTTGTAGGCGGTGAGGTAGAGGGGGATGCAAAGAAGTATCCCACCAGACCGATTAGGCCAAGCACGATCAGAAATTTTATTAATCTCAAGTTCGCCTCTCCTTCTGTGTGATAGACTTCGAAAGGCGGCTAAGCCACCCGTTTCAGTCCAAAAGCCGCATCTCTCCCTCAAGGGCCTGGATTTCGGATATATTTTGAGACGCCTCAAGGCAGCCCAGATAATCTCCCCTCTCACTGCGCAAGGCAAAATATTCTATCATCACCTTCTGGCTCTTTCCGCCCTCTCCGATGGGTAAATCTATCCAGAACCTGGCCTTATCTCTCTTGCCCTCCTTCATCTCGGCCAAGATCTTCTCGACCTTATCCAAGCTCTTCTTGGGATGACAATCCTTGACATTTCGGCCCAAGACCGCCTCGGGCCGTTAAAAATCCGCGTCTTATGCCTGTTCCAGGCCAAGACATTACCGGCCCAATCGACGATGGAGAATTCGATCGGCAGGGTCTCGAGGAGCGATGCAAGCATTTCATCTGGTATTTTCCCTATCACTTTGCCTCCTTTGGGGCTCTTTTGCAACGATTATACAGAAAACGAGATATATAAATCTACCGCTTAAAAATGGCGCTCTGATTTTATGTGCGAATAATCCCTGATATGTTGACATTTAGAACAAATAAGGTTATTCTTTCTCGGAAGTATCCATTTTTCTAGGAGGTTTTTTGATGGCTCAAGGCACTGTGAAGTGGTTCAATGGAGACAAGGGTTATGGTTTCATTGAGCAGGACGGCGGAACCGACATTTTTGTTCATTATTCTGCTATCCAAGGTGAGGGTTTCAAGATCGTCTACGAGGGTGACCGCGTCGAGTTTGACGTAGTAGACGGCAACAACGGCAAACCCCAAGCCGCAAACGTAGTTAAGATTTAACGAAATTTGCTAAATAAAGCCCGCCATAAAGGCGGGCTTTTTTTATTTCTCGTAAGATTCTTTAGGCCTTTCCGACCGAGCCGAACATCTCCATCTTCTCGATAGCCACGAGTTTCATGGCCTCTTTGGCCGGGGTGAAGATCTTTCTGGGATCGTAGACCTTCTCATCGGCAGCCAAGACCCCCCTCACTTTTCCGATAAAGGCGACTTGAAGGTCGGTTGCGATGTTGACCTTCCTTATCCCGATCTTAATGGCCTCCTTGACCGCTTCGGCCGGAATCCCCGAAGCACCGTGCAGAACCAGGGGCTGGGTGACAAGCGATTTTATCTCACGCAAGCGGTCGAAATCGAGCTTGGGCACCCCCTTGTAGAGACCGTGGGCGTTGCCGATGGAGACGGCCAAGCAATCGACCCCGGTTGCCTCGGCAAACCTTTCGGCCTCCTCGGGCAGGGTCATCAGAGCCTCCCGCTCGCTGACCGAGATGTTATCTTCGGTTCCCCCGATCCGGCCAAGCTCCCCTTCAACCGTTATCCCCTTGGGACGGGCAAAGGAGATGACCTCCTTGGTGATCTTGATGTTCTCGTCAAATGGATGTTTAGAGCCGTCGATCATGACCGAAGAGTAACCGGCCTCTATCGCCGCCTTGAGCAGATCCAAATCGGAGCCGTGATCGAGATGGAGAGATATCGGTGCCCGGCTCTTATTTGCGGCCAGCTTGACCAGGGCGGCCATGTTCTCAAGACCGATATATTTAGCCATCCCCTCCGAGGTCCCCACGATGACCGGCGATTTTTTGACCTCGGCGGCCTCAAGCAGAGACTGAAGCATCTCGATATTCATCACATTGAACATACCAACCGCATACTTGCCCGCTTCGGCCGCCTCGAGTTGTTCCTTCATGGTAACAAACATGGCTCCTCCAATTCCGCTTAGGATTTCTGAGAATAGACGTATTGAATTTAGTATCGACTAAGCGACTTGAAATCTTAAAGTTGAGGTAGATTCAGATCGATAATTTGCTGAAAAATTGCCTTACAGATGGGAAAAGAGCCCGTATGCTGGAGCCGGCGATGGGATTCGAACCCGCAACCTGCTGCTTACAAGGCAGCTGCTCTGCCGTTGAGCTACGCCGGCAAATTTGGGTGGGATTCTAGTGTACGAACTGATTCTTTAAGTAGAGCTCGACTTTCCTCTTCACCCTCTGAAGGGCATTGTCGACCGATTTGACGTGGCGGTTCAAGACATCGGCTATCTCTTGATAGGGCCGTCCCTCGATATAGAGCCTGACCACATCGGATTCATATTCGCTCAAGACCTCGCTGAAGCTCTTCTGGATGCTGGTCATGTTCTCGCAATTTATAACCATATCGACCGGATCCAAAGAGTTGCTTGCCAGAACCACGTCCTCCAATGTCCTGTCGGGATCATCGCTGAATGATAGCGAGCGATTCAAGGAGACATAGGAGTTTAAGGGGATGTGCTTTTGGCGGGTGGCCGTCTTGATGGCCGTTATCATCTGGCGAGTGATGCAGGTGTCAGCAAAGGCCCTAAACGAGGCTCTCTTCTCATCGGAGAAGTCTCTGATCGCCTTGTAGAGACCGATCATGCCCTCTTGGATGAGATCCTCTTTGTCGGCTCCGATCAGAAAGTAGGATCTGGCCTTGGATTTCACAAACAACCTATACTTATCGATTATCTCTTCGATAGCGATCTCATCGCCCGCTTGGGCGGATAATACCATCTGGGTCTCTTTGTTGCATGCTGCAGAGAAGTTTGATTTTTTAAGGGAATCCTCACCGGCGGACGGCCTTAATGATTCTTCGCTATAGTCACCTGCGCCCTCTACAACCGGAGCCAAATCGGTTTTTGCTTCGAATCCCAAGTAAATCCCCCCAAGGGCCGCCTCGTGAGCCCACGCGGACCCCGAAAGTTAAGAATGAAGACAAAGTCGATTATACCATCTAAGAGGATAAGGTCAACAAGGTCAAAAGGTCAGCGAAGCTTTCTTAGTTTATCTTTCGTCTGCTCATCAAGAGAGTCCTCTATGAAAAGCCTTTTTTGGGGCTCATCCTTTGCGGCCGAGCGCTCCACATCCAGGCCGGCTATTTCGCTTATTAGCTCGCCCGGCGTCTTTCTGAGAGCTCCCTTGCCAAAGACGGCTCTCTGCTCCTCATAGTCGGCCGTGACCACGGTTACTTCTTTGGTCGCTTCCGCTTGGTGGGCAATCTTCTCGACGGCCGAATCGGCCGTCTGGCCCTTCTTGGTGAATAAGACCTTGACGCCCAGAGCGAACTGGGCCTGAGTGTAATCAGACCAGCCTCCCGAGCCATCAAAGACGATTATGACCTCCGGGCCAAAGATGGCCGCATAAGAGATCATGTCCTCAATCAGCTTAAGCCTGGAGCCCTCCAGGTCGAGATCGAATCCACTATACCTATCCGACTGATGGATGACGTTGTAGCCATCTATTATCATCAGCTTATTCACGAGATCTCCTTTAAGCTCCCTTCGATTTGCAGCTCGCCTCGCACATGACTATGGCCGCCGCAACCGCAACATTCAAGGAGCCGGTCTTACCGCGCATGGGGATGCGCACCGAAAAGTCGGAACCCTCAAAGAGAAGACGGCCGACCCCCTTATCCTCACCGCCCAAGATCAGACAGACCTTGCCGGAGAAATCGGCCTCGTAGTAGGTTCTTTCTCCCCGTCCATCGACGGCAAAGACCCAGAAACCGGCGTCTTTTAAAGCCTTAACCGTACCGCCTAAGCTGCCTACCTGGATGATATCGAGATGTTCGACCGCCCCGGCTGAAGCTTTGTAGGTGGTGGAGGTTATCGGGGCCGATCTGTTCTTGGTTATTATCAGCCCATCGATACCGAAGACTTCGGCGCTTCGAATGATGGAACCGAGGTTTTGAGGATCGGTCACCTCATCCAAAATGACCACGATGGAATCGGGCTTCTCCTTCACCTTGTCTAAAAAATCTTCCAAGTCACGATAGTGGTAACTCTCGGCTTGGGCGATCACCCCTTGATGGGCCTTGGTTCTGGCCACCCCTGCAAACCTCTCTTTGGAGATGATCTCGATGGGAATCCTCTTCTTTTTAGCCAGCTCCTCGATGGCGGCCAGCGTCTTGCAGCGCCTGACCCCTTTTGAGATGAGGATCTTTATGGCCTTTCTCTCGCCTTTAAGCAGCTCTAAAACGGGATTTTTTCCTTCGATGATATCCATCTGAGCCCCTCTTCTCTACTCTCCTTTATACATGGCCAATAGACCGCTTGGCGTATCCTTTAAGGTGAAGCCGAGTGCCGTGAGGCGATCTCGAATCTCGTCGGCCCTTGCCCAATCCTTGGCTCTTCTGGCTTCATCTCTGGCTTTTAGTATGCTCTTTAAGGCCAACTCCTTGTCTAAATGATCGCTTCCCGTAACCCCTCTGGCCAATTCCAAGATTTCTCCCGGCAGAGCCGCTTCTTGGTTTAAGCCCAAATTGATGCCGAAGATGGCAAGCGACCCCTCTATCGCACCCTTGATCCCCTTTAATGCCTCCACGCCTACCTCGCCCCCGCCGATTAAGGTATTGACCTCCCTTATGAATTCGAAGAGATGACCAAGGGCGGCGGCCGTATTGAAGTCGTCATCCATCGCTTCGGTGAACTTGGCCTCAAAGGGACTTACGATTTTTAAAAACTCGTCGCTACTCTGGGTATTTTTGGGCTCATCCAAGGCCAAGAGATGATCGATGTTCTCTAGCGTGTTGCAAATCTTTTCCAAAGCAGCCGCCGCCATCTTCACGTTATCGCTTGTATAAGTGATTGGGCTGCGGTAGTGAGTCTGGGCGAAGAAGAGACGAACGGCGTTTACGTCGTGCTCTTTTAGGATGTCTCGGACCAGGACGACGTTGCCGAGCGATTTTGCCATCTTCTCCTCGCCCATATTGACAAAGCCGTTATGCAGCCAGTATTTGGCAAAGGGTCTTCCCTGCGAAAGGGCCTCGGTCTGGGCGATCTCGTTCTCGTGGTGGGGAAAGATGAGATCCTGGCCGCCCCCGTGGATATCGAAGCTTGCGCCCAGATACTTCGAACTCATGGCCGAACACTCGATATGCCAGCCGGGCCGCCCCTTGCCCCAAGGGCTATCCCAGGACGGCTCGCCCTCTTTGGCCGATTTCCAGAGGGCAAAATCTAAGGGGTTGCACTTCCTCTCATCGACGCAGACCCGCTCCCCAGCCCTCATATCATCTAAGCTGCAGCCCGAAAGCTTGCCATAGGCGGGAAATTTATCAACCTCGAAGAAGACATCGCCACCCACCTCATAGGCGAACCCCTTCTCGATCAGGGCGGCTATGGTATCCACCATCTCGGCTATGTGCTCGGTCGCCTTGGGCTCGATATCGGGGGTTAGATTGCCAAGGGCTCCCATATCCTCATGGAAGGCGGCCGTATACTTATTGGCCACTTCGTTTGCGGCAACTCCCTCCTCGGCCGCCCTATTTATTATCTTGTCATCCACATCGGTCAAGTTGCGGACGTAAGTAACCTCATAGCCCTTATGTTTAAGGTAGCGGTAGATGATGTCGAAGGCGACGTAGCAGCGGCCGTTCCCGATGTGGATGAAGTTGTAGACGGTGGGACCGCAGACGTACATCCTGACCTTGCCCGCCTCAAACGGGATAAACTCCTCTTTGCGCCTGGTCAAGGTGTTGTAGACCTTAAGGCTCACTGCTCTCCCCCATCTCGTCCACCATATGCTCCAGCCTATCTAGGCGATGCTCAAGTGATCGCATGGCATCAGCTATGGGATCGGGCAGGCGCTCATGGTGCAGATCCATCATGGCAATCCGTTTGCCCTCCTTCTTGACAACCCGGCCCGGAATGCCGACCACTGTGCTATCCGGCGGAACCGGATTAATGACGACGGCTCCCCCGCCAACGACGGAATTATCTCCCACCTTGATGGCTCCAAGGACGGTCGCCCCTACTCCGATGACTACGTTGTTGCCGATGGTGGGGTGGCGCTTGCCCTTCTCTTTGCCGGTTCCTCCAAGGGTCACCCCCTGATAGATGGTGACGTTATCTCCAATCTCGCTCGTCTCCCCGATGACCGTGCCCATGCCGTGATCGATGAAGAGGGCTTTGCCGATGGTCGCCCCCGGATGTATCTCGATGCCGGTCAGAAAGCGTGCAAGGTGAGAGATGATCCTGGCCGTAACCTTAAATCCTCGCCGGTGAATCGAGTGGGCTAAGCGGTGAAAGATGAGGGCATGGAGCCCAGGGTAGGTTACGAGAATCTCCAAGGTGCTGGTAGCTGCCGGATCGCGCTCCTTTACGGCCGCTATATCGTCCCTTATTGATTTAAACATATTGCAACGCTCCTTTAAGCCTCTGCAGGCACTTCTCGCGGCCGAATATCGATATCAGATAGAAGAGCTCCGGCCCGGAGTCCAGCCCGGTCAGAGCCAGCCTGATGGGATGATAGACCTCTTTGCCCTTGAGCCCCTTCTCCTTCAACTCACCAGCCGTGGCCTTGAGCAGTTCTTTGGCCAGCTCGAAATCTATATCCTTGCGAGCTTCCAGGGCCGACATCTTGGAGTAGAGAGCGCAGATGACCATCTTGGCCCCATCTCCCTTGAGCTCTTCGATCGCCTTTTCACTTGGCCTGGGCGCATCTTCATAGAACATCCTTGCGCTCTCGACCACATCGGCGAGCTTTACGACGCTCGTCTGGATCGCTTCTGCGATCTTGGGCAGGCTGATCTTGTTCTCGATGGAGTTGATCTCCTTGATATATCCGGCCTTGGTCAAGCGCTCTGCGACGATCCTGGTAAAGGAATCGGCGCTTAGGGCCCGAATATGTTGGCCGTTTATCCAGTTCAGCTTATCGATGTCGAAGACGGCCGCGCTCTTTGAAATCCGCCCGATGGAGAAGAGTTGGATAAGCTCCTCGGGGGTAAATATCTCCCTTGCGTCCGGCGAAGACCAGCCCAGAAGGACCAGGTAATTTATGAGGGCGCTCGCAAGATATCCCTGCTCGGCATATTCGTTTATCGAGGTTGCCCCGTGCCGCTTGCTCAGTTTGGTGTGGTCTGCTCCTAAGGTGATCGGCATATGGGCGAAGAAGGGCGGCTGATGACCCAGGGCTTCGAAGAGCAAGAGATGGCGAGCGGTGTTGGTCAAGTGATCCTCGCCCCGGATGACGTGGCTTATCTTCATGGCCGCATCATCGTAGACCACAGCGAAATTGAAGCTTGCCGTCCCGTCCGACCTGACCAATATGAAGTCTCCAAAGACTTCGCTGTCGAACTCCACGTCTCCCTTGACCATGTCCTTGACGACTACCTTCTTTTTTGGCACCCGAAACCTTATGGTCGGCTTGCGCCCCTCGGCCGCCAAGCGGTCCTCCTTGCGGGCGGTTATCCTTAAGCAGCGGCCGCTATACTTGGGCATCTCGCCCTTCTCTTGGGCCGCCTGCCGCTCAGCCTCGAGCTCATCTTGGCTACAATAGCATTTGTAGGCAAGGCCCTTCTCTAGAAGGTTGTTTGCCGCCTGCTTGTAGAGGCCAAGCCGCTCGCTCTGACGGTAGGGTCCGTATTTGCCTCCCATGTCGGGCCCCTCGTTCCAACCCAGCCCCAGCCATTTTAAATCGCTGATTATGGCCCTCTCGTGGACCAGGGTCGAGCGACCCAAATCGGTATCCTCGATCCTCAAAATGAAGTCGCCGCCCAGCCTCCTTGCCACCAGCCAGTTGAAGAGGGCTGTTCTGGCCGAACCGATGTGAAGGTGCCCGGTCGGACTGGGGGCAAATCTGACTCTAACGTTGGCCAAATTCGATACACCTCATTTTATCTTCAAAATGGTTCGATCTTGCTTAAATCATCTCTAGAATGACGGCCGCCTGGGCCGCCATTCCCTCGCCGCGGCCAATGAAGCCCATCCCCTCGGTCGTGGTAGCTTTTACGTTTATCCGCTCAAGTTCCGCTCTAAGGATGGGACTCAAGTTATCCTTGATGGCCGGCCAATACGAAATAAGCTTTGGCGCCTCGGCCATGACTATGGCGTCCAGGTTGACCAGACGGTAGTCGTTCTCTGCCATCAAAACCGCGACCTCTTTCAGTAACATTAGGCTATCGACTCCCTTGTACCCCGCGTCGGTATCTGGAAAGTGGCGGCCGATATCTCCCTCGCCCATCGCCCCCAGGATGGCGTCCATGATGGCATGAGTAAGCACATCGGCGTCGGAGTGACCAAGCAGCCCCAGGTGATAGTCGATTCTAACGCCCCCCAAGATCAGGGGCCGCCCCTCTGCAAAACGATGAGCATCGAAACCTATCCCTATCCTCAAAGTATTATGTAACCTCTCTTTTCTTGAGTATCATTTCGGCCAGGATCAAGTCCTTCTCCGTCGTTATCTTGATATTCTCATATGACCCGTCGGCCATCTTTATCCGGTAGCCGAGCCTCTCGGCCAGGGCCGAATCGTCGGTGAAGACGGCCCCGTCATTCATGGCCGCCCGATAAGAGGCGATTATGACCTCGGCCAAAAAGAGCTGCGGGGTCTGAGCCGCCCAGATTTCGCTCCTATCGAGAGTATCCTTGATGACGCCCTCTTTGACCAGTTTGATGGTCTCGGTGACGGGGGCTCCCAGGACCACCCCGTCGCACCCCTTGAGCTGAACGAAGGTCATCTCGATATCATGGCTACTTATCAGGGGGCGGGCCCCGTCGTGAATCATGATGGTCTCGGCCTGATAAGGGACCTCTTTGATGCCACTCATGACCGAATCCTGTCGGCTCGGTCCGCCCTCAACGATCTTTTTTACCTTGTAAAAGCCGTAGTTGTCGACTATCTCCTCTTTGCAAAAACCCTCTTCGCCCTGACCGACGACGAGTACCACCTCGTCTATCGATCTCGCTTTCTCGAAAGCGAGCAAGGTATGGGCGAGAACCGGTTTTCCAAGAAGCGGCAGATACTGTTTGCTTGGGCCCGGCCCCATCCGGATTCCTTTGCCGGCCGCAACTATTATCGCAACGTTCATGACGATTTTATCTGTCCCTCTTCGTCTTGTAGACGAGTGAATATCATCCGGCCGGCCGAAGTCTGAAGGACGCTGGTCACGATGACTTGCGCATCGTGACCGACAAGGCGGCTGCCCTTCTCCACGACCACCATCGTGCCGTCTTCCAGATAGCCGACGCCCTGGTCCTGCTCCTTGCCGACTTTAAGAACGTGAATGCGCATATTCTCGCCGGGCAGAACGGCCGGTTTTAGAGCGTTGGCCAGATCATTTAAGTTCAATACGGTGACATCTTGAAGGGCGGCGACCTTGTTTAAGTTGTAGTCGCCGGTCAGTATGGGAAGATCCTTCTCCTTGGCCAGCATGACTAGCTTCATATCGACATCGGAGCTTTTGGGATAGTCCTTATCGAGGACATTTATCTTTACGCTTGGCTCCTTCCGAAGCTCGGCCAAGACGTCTAGACCCCGGCGGCCGCGGTTGCGCCTTAGTTGATCTTCGGAGTCGGCTATCATCTGAAGCTCCCTTAAGACGAAGGTCGGCACTATGAGCTCGCCGCTTATGAAGCCGGTCGCGCAGACATCCACTATGCGCCCATCGATGACCACGCTGGTATCCAGGATTTTGCCCTTCATGCTCGCCGGCTGCTCTTTGGCCCTTGAAGGAACCACCGAGCGAAAGAGCAAGCCGATATCGACGCTCTTTCTGGTGGCAAGCCAGATGCCGAGATAGCCCATGATGATGAAGACCAAAATGGCCAAATATTGGCCGTAGAAAGAGACCCTCCAGAGGGGAAGCGAGATCAGAGTGGCCACGATCAGGCCCAGAATCAGACCGACCACGCCGAGAAGTATGTCTAAAAGGGGGATTTTTTGGATGGCCCCTTCCATCCAGATTAATCCCTCGGCGACGCGTCTACCAACAAGTCCGCCTATCAAATAACCGATTCCAGCGCCGATTATAATTTTTATAATGATGGCAATAATGGGTGGGCCGGGAATCGTTAACTTGTAGACCTTGTCAAGCTGGCTTCCAAGCGTTGCGCCAAGGAGAGCGAAAATGATCTTGATGAAGCTGATAAGCATCATACTCTCCCTTCGAAAATCGATTGATATTTCCTATCCTCTTCCCTCCTTTCCCAGTAGACTGAGATAAAATTATAGCACATCAAGCTGAGCAGAGACAAAAACAGAATTTGAAATAACCGAGCCCAACCCGGCTCGATTTGTGGCCGGCCGCCCCAAGCCTTTGACAACTTAAAGAGGTAGAAATTATAATGTGCTTATCCAAAATCTATTTTAAGGGATCGTGGTATCAGATGAGCAGTAAAGAGTGTAAGGAATTTCAAGCGACCGTTTCCGATTATCTTATTAGACACCGCAGCATATTGGATGTTATGAGTAAGCTGCAAGAGGCAACCTCCCACGTCAACCGGGCCATCACTAAGTCCGTAACCAGTTGCGGCTGTTTGAAGATAGAGGCTGGAAAACAGCCGATACCGGAGGGCTCAAGCCTGACCGAGATGAGCGAGTACTTCAGGACCCACCTGAACGGAAAGCTCTGCCCCAACTGTTTCGATGCCGTCGAAGGCGAGCTTGGAAGCTTGATGTTCTATCTCACCGCCATCTGCACCCTTTTCGACATGGATCTTGGCAAAATCATCGTCCACGAGAACAACCGCATCGAGGCCCTCGGGCCATATAGCTTGAAGTAACAGAGACTCCCTTAAGATAGATCTAAAACCCGCAAAGATACCAGCTTATTACCTTCATCCACCATTTGCGTTCCAACCTCTTTAAAACCCAGCTTTTCGTGAAATCTTCTTGAGCCTTAGGATTTCTGAAAAGTCTGATCTAGCGATATCTCTGATTAGCATAAAGATTGTTAGTTATCAGATTCGATGGTTTTGCTTTACTTAACTTCCCGCTTCACCCGACGCGCGTCAAAATCGATGCTGAAGTTAGAGTGCAATGCGTCATCAGAACTTAATGTCTCCGGTTCGCACCTTCATTAACTGAATTGCATCAAAGTGCTGAAGAGCATCCCGCTTCTCTTGCTCGCACCGCTGATCAATCTGTTGGAAGATAAGAGTATGGATAAGCTTGTTCGTCTCTTCTACAAGGCTTCGAACTGCGCCCGAAAACTTGAACTACTATTGAGGAATCCTAAGGTGAATGG
>JASEGU010000030.1 GCA_030017835.1 Actinomycetota bacterium
TCTCGGTCACGGCCGAGACGAACTGGTCCGGCTCGCCGGCCGACATGAATTGGACATGCAGGCGATCCCCTCCAAAGCCGATCTCATCCAAGATGGATTTTAAGAACTCCACCTTGGCCTCGGCCTTGTAGTTGCCCTCCTCAAAGTGGCACTGACCCTTGCGGCAACCGGTGACCAAAACCCCATCGGCCCCGCGGCCGAAGGCCTCCAAAACGTAAAGCATATCGACCTTGCCCGAGCAGGGCAAACGGACCAGCTCCACGTTGGGTGGATAGTGCTCTTTCCTGGTTCCGGCCGTATCGGCCGCCACGTATGAGCAGTAGTTGCAGCAGAATGTGATGATCTTCGGTTCAAACTCTGCCATTTCTCCCCCTTTTTGCTAGGTTATTTTTTGATGGTGTTTAACTGGTAAAAACAGATTTCTTCTATCTGAAAAACCACTAAAACCTCGTAAATCATTAGACTTTGTATCAAATTGTTACAAAGTATGCTTACAGCATGCCTTAAAAATATTAATATGGCAAATTGATTTTTTTAATTCTTAGGGAGATGTCCCATGTGTGGAAATAAATAATTCGAGTATTTCGCGGGTTTGGACAGAGCGAGACGCTTGGGGTAGTTAATTTGTTTTAGGAGTGAAGATCAGAAGTTAAAGCCTAATACTGTTTCAAAAACTGCAAAAAGGCTCTGAGTTGTTTGGATTTGGTCCTTCTTCTATGGAGGGCTAGATAGTAATCTTTCTTGATCTCAAAGTCGTCGATCGAGATTTCAAGCAAAAGTCCGGCCTTGACCTCGTATCTTGCGCTCTTCTGGTTGATGATGGAAACCCCCTCGCCGCCCATTACGGCGTGCTTGATGGCTCCGGTCGAGCCGAGCTCCAAGACTACCTTAAGATCGCTCTCGCCAATCCCCCGCACCTTCAGCTTCTTTCGAATGCTTATCCTGGTGCCTGAACCGTCTTCGCGGATTATGAAGGGCTCTTTTACGACTTCATCCAGTGAAACCGAGGCCCTCTTGGCCCAGGGATGACTGGGTGGCGCGATGAGAACCAGATTGTCTTCGGTAAACTTCTCTAAGACCAGATCCTTCTCGTTGATATCGGCTCCAACTATTCCGACGTCCAATTTGTAATCGAGCATCTGTCTAATTATTTCGGCGGTATCCAGTATCCTCAAGACCACCTCTACGGCCGGGTAGCTCTTCTTAAAAGAGCCAAGGAGGAGCGGCATCAGCCCCTCGCCGACGGTGACCCCGGTGCCGATGGTGAGCCTTCCTGCAATCTTATTTCCGGATGACTCGCTCAAATCGCTCTTTATCTGATCGACCTTGGCCAGTATCTCTTTGGCGTGCTGATAGAGGATTTCGCCTTCGGTCGTCGCTATAACCCCGCGATCCATGCGATCCAAGAGCTTGACGCCAAATTCTCTCTCAAGGGATTTGATCTGCAGACTCACCGTGGGCTGCGAGAGATGGACTTCGCTGCCGGCCTTGGTGAAGCTCTTGTTCTCGATAACGGCGCAAAATGTCTTTAGCTCTCTTATCTCCATAAGGGCCTTTTTGTATTTGACTCTTTAAGATGGCTCTGAAAATGGAGCCCCTTTGGCGTAATCATTAGGAGCTAGCCAAGGGGGCAGAATAAGTTGATTATGTGATTGTTGTCAAATCCGCTAGCTAGCCCGCCTATGATTATCTAAAGACCGATAGCTTAAGCTTACCAAGGAAGCCAGGGCGCTATCTTCTTGAGAAACTGGGCCAGACCGTTCGACTCATAGGCCTCATTTGATCCATGGATGGATGGACCGTAAGCCTCGGCGATTCCCTCGGCCGAACCCTCATGGCAGCTCTCGCATGTCTTAGCCAGGTTGGCCTCGGAGACTGGTGAGGCTGGATCATTCACATAAGCGTTGTCGTGCGATCCGTGACAATCCCAACAGGCGGGCGCTCCCTCATACTCGGCTTTGTAAGCGTCGCCGTGATAGTAGTCGGAGTAGCTCTCGTAAGCATCCTCGTGACACTTGCCGCATACCTCTTCGCCGCTGGCATAGAAGGGCTTGGCCCCTGTGCTGTCACCCACGTTCTTGACGTAGTGATTGGTATGGCAATCGGCGCAATTTGGAGCATTCTCCACCCCGTCTTCTAGGGCGGTCTGATGGACGCTTCCCAAATAATCGTCATAAGCATAGGAGTGACAGAAATTGCAAGCCAAGATCGGGTCGCTTGATGGCAGTTCTTCTCTGGTCGGATGGGGCCAATCGGTGAAGCCTTGATGACAGGTGGTGCAGACAAAGGTGGCGTGGGTAGAGTTCTCGAAGGCAGCCAGATTTACGTTGAGGCTCCTGCCATCCTCTCTTTTTAGGTTGGGGTCGTTATGACAATCGATACAAGATTGATTCTCAACCCGTCTTGCTACGTTTCCACTCTCTTGAGCCGAGACGGTGCCAAGAGCGATGAGCAGAACAAGCGACGAAAAGAGTGCCAGAGTTAGACCGGTAGCAATAGATATCCTCTTCATTAAAGAGCCCCTCCAATTTATGATTGAAAGTCTTTAAGCATCCTCCTTGGCCCGCTCAAAAAAAACGACGCGGCCTAAGCGGACGGACCTTAAGCTATAGATTACCCAATCTTGTTGGTAAATTGCAAGAGAAATTCGATAAAAAATGTATCAATTTGATACAAATATTCTTTGCCGCCGAATTATGAACCGAGCGATGAAATCCGCTCCACAAAGTAATCTTCAAGCCCACTTCGCCAATCCTTGAGCCTGTGGCCATAAGCAGTCTCGAACTTATTACAGCTTAAGCTGGAATTGCTTGGCCGAGTAGCGGGCCTGCCGAGCTGCCCGCTTGAGATGGGAATAACCCTTATCCCGCTTAAGCCGGCCATCTTGAGTATCTCTTTGGCAAAGCCGTTCCAGCTTGTGATGCCACTGCCGGCTACGTGATATGTGCCGTAGAGGGGCTTTTTGACCAAGATTGCTATCGCTTCGGCGAGGCCCAAGGTGAAGGTGGGTGAGCCCGTCTGATCATCGACCACTTTTAATTCGACAGAGCTCGACGCAAGACTGAGTATCGTCTGGGCGAAGTTTTTGCCACGGAGACCGAAGAGCCAGCTAGTCCTGACGATGTAATGCTTATCCAATAGGCGGGTCACATGATCCTCACCGGCCAGTTTGGAGCGGCCGTAGACGTTAATGGGGTTGCAAGCGTCGGTCTCGATGTAGGGTGCCTCCTTCTTGCCATCAAAGACGTAGTCAGTGCTGATGTAGACCATGGGAACGCCTCGCTCCTTACAGGCGATCGCAACATTCTTGGTCCCCTCTCCATTGACCAGAAAGGCTCTCTCTTCATTTGACTCACAGCCGTCGACGTCCGTGTAGGCGGCGGCATGAACGACTAGGTCATAGCCGCCCAAAGCCGCCTTGACTGCGCTCGCATCCGTCACATCGAGCTCACTTTTCGAAAGGCCCTTCACTTGAGCGGATGCGGAGAGGACCTTTACAAGATCGGCCCCGAGCATACCCGAGGCGCCGGTTATCAGTATCTTCATCTTAAAATTCCCAAAAGACCGCCTTAAGCCTTCTTGAGGGGCTTCCACCAGCTTTTATTCTCTTTATACCAGTTTATGGTGGTTACGAAATTCTCTTCAAAGCCCCGCTCGGGCTCCCAGCCGAGCTCCGTTATCTTGGATATATCGACCGAGTAACGGCGGTCGTGGCCGCGGCGATCGGGCGCGCTCTCGATGTAGTCCATGTTTTTGCCCAAAAGCTCCAGGACCATCATAGTGATATCGATGTTTGAGACCTCGTTGCCCGCCCCGATGTTATAGATCTGGCCGTTCTCCCCCTTATGCATGATGATATCTATGGCCGCGCAGTTGTCGGTCACATAGAGCCAATCGCGCACGTTGAGACCGTCTCCATAGAGAGGAACCTTCTTATCCTCCATAAGGTTGGTCACAAAGAAGGGTATCAATTTCTCCGGATATTGATAAGGACCGAAGTTATTGCTGCTTCTGGTCACGATCACCGGAAATTCGTGCGTCTTGAAGTAGGAAAGGGCGAGCAGATCGCCAGCCGCTTTGGTGGCCGAATAGGGACTGCTTGGGGTGAGCTTATCTTCCTCTTTGAAGGAGATTATATCTACCGAGCCGTAGACCTCATCCGTTGAGATCTGTATGAACCGCCTGATCTTGTTGTCGAGGGCGTTCTTTAAGAGGTTGTTCACCCCAAGGACGTTGGTCAAAACAAATTCGTCGGAGGACTCGATGGAGCGATCAACGTGGCTTTCGGCGGCAAAGTTGACCGCCATATCGACTTCGCCCATCAGCTCGGCCACCAGGGCCGGGTCAGAGATATCTCCCTTGACGAAGCGGTAGTTTCGGCTCCCCTCGATATCCTTCAGATTGGCCAGGTTTCCGGCATAGGTCAGCTTATCCAAATTTATCACTTCGTAATCCGGATACTTATTCAAGATATATCGTATGAAGTTGCTGCCGATAAAACCGGCTCCGCCGGTCACAAGGAGCTTCAATGATTATCCTCCACCAATGATATAGTCGGGCCAGATATAGGGAACCTCGGGGCTGTCGAAGGGCAAGCGGTATTCGTCCGGTTGGTCATATTGATAGAGCATGGTCGGAATGTTGATTATCCTAGCCTCCTCCGAGTTGTAGGCCGTAAAACCGTGCAGAATATAAGGGGGGATCTGAAGCAGGTTCGGTCCACTGCCACCGGCGGTCGTTTTGCCGTTAGAAAGAGAGGGGGACTCCAAGATGAACTCGTTTACCTCATTGTATGTGGGCGATCCCTGCCTCATGTCGCAGAGAACTACGAGCGCCCGGCCAAAGACGCAGACGAAATTATCCGTCTGGACTTTGTGATAATGCCAGGCCTTGGCCATCCCGCGGACAGCTCCGGTCATGTAGGCCTGACCAAATTTTTCGAAGACAGCGTCGTCAGAGCGGAGCATCTCCATCAAGAAACCCCGTTCATCCGGTATCAATTTTAAGGCCTTGCTCCTTATGCCCTCGATCAAATCGACCACTCCAGAGATAAAAATTTTTAAAGGGTATTACATATATATCGGCTAACTGACTTCGATTTCGCTATTGTCTCCGACCATGAATTTATAGGCACGGGGCATTATCTCCCTCTTGTGGACATTGACGTTGCGGCCAAGCAGACTGTCCTCGATGCGCACGCCGATGTCGGTTACCCTTGAATCGGCCAGGATGATGCTATGTTCAACTTCGCTACCGGTGATAGTCACGTTATCGTGGATCGAAGTGAACGGCCCGATATACGACCCTTTCACCAGGCTCTTTTTGCCGATTATGGCCGGCCCTCTGACCACGCTCGATTCGATGCGGGCCCCCTCTTCGATGACGACTTTGCCGAAGATCTTGGAGTCGCCGTCCACCTCGCCCAAGATCGTCTCCTCAAGGGTATCGAGCATGATCCGGTTGGCCTCCAGGATATCTTCCAGTTTTCCGGTATCCTTCCACCAGCCCTCGATGACGTGAGGGTGGACCTTGAAATCGGTGTCGATTAAGCGTTGGATGGCATCGGTTATTTCTAGCTCGCCGCGGGCCGAAGGCTCAACCGAGTTTACGGCCGCAAAGATGTTTTTATCAAAGAGGTAGACGCCGACTAGGGCCAGGTCGCTCTTTGGAATTTTGGGCTTTTCAACCAGGCTTACCACCCGGCCCCGGTCTAGCTCGGCCACTCCGAATCGCTGGGGCTCCTTGACCTTGGCAAGCAAGATGTGACAGTTGCAATCGCTCTTTTTGAACTCTTCGACCAAGGGGGTGATGCCGTCTTTTATCAGATTGTCGCCAAGATACATGACGAAGTCATCTTGGCCCAAAAACCCCTCGGCCACCTTGACGGCGTGAGCCAGGCCCAAGGGGGCCTCCTGCTGGATGTAGGTGATCTTGACTCCAAACTTGGCCCCGTCGCCAACGACCCCTTTTACCTCCTCGGCCGTCTCGCCCAGAATTATTCCGATATCTTCGATACCGGCTTCTTTGAGCGATTCGATGGCATAGAAAAGGATGGGTTTGTTGGCCACGGGAACTAGCTGTTTTGCGCCGGTATGAGTGATGGGACGGAGCCTGGTTCCGGTTCCGCCGCTGAGTAAGAGCCCCTTCATCTATCCCCCTTTAGTCTGTTGCCTTGGCGGGGGGGATATCCTTAAAGCATCTCCAAAAAGGACTCCTCGGCCGCCCGGACGGTCTTTTCGATATCCTCGTCGCTGTGACTGGCTGAGATGAAGGATGCTTCAAACTGGGAGGGAGCTAGGTAAATGCCCCTCTCTAACATCGATCTAAAGAATGATGCAAATGCCCCCAGGTTTGACCGCTTCGCGCTGCTATAATCTGTGACCGGCCCCTCGGTGAAGAAGACCGTGCTCATCGAGGCGATTTGACTGCAGAAGACCTTAATGCCCGCCTTTTTGGCCCCGGCTTCGATCCCCGCCGATAACTTTACCGATCTCTCATCCAGCTGACTATATATAGCGTTATCGGCAAGTATTTTTAGGGTCATGAGACCGGTGCTAAGAGAGACGGGATTGCCCGAGAGAGTGCCCGCCTGATAGACGGGACCGATAGGAGCCAAATGCTCCATCACTTCGGCCCGCCCGCCGAAGGCGCCAACCGGAAGACCGCCGCCGATTATCTTGCCAAGGCAAGTAAGGTCGGGCTCAATGCCGTATAATCCCTGAGCGCCCGAAAGGCCCAAACGAAATCCGGTTATCACCTCATCGAAGATGAGCGGGATGCCACTCTCTTGGGTTAACTTCCGCAAGCCCTCCAAAAAACCAGGCTCGGGAAGGACCAGGCCCATATTGGCCGCCACCGGCTCAACTATCACGGCCGCAATCTCTCCGCCCCATTTGGCGATGGTCCCTCTAACCGCCTCAAGGTCGTTATAGTCCAGGGCGATGGTATCCTCGGCCGCCCCTTTGGTGACACCCGGACATCCCGCAATCGATAAGGTGGCAACGCCAGAACCGGCCGCAGCCAGCATACCGTCCGAGTGGCCATGATAGCAGCCGTCAAACTTGATAACTTTGCTTCGGCCGGTAAACCCACGGGCCAGGCGGATTGCGCTCATGACCGCCTCGGTGCCCGAGCTGACCATCCTCAACCTTTCGAGCGACGGCATGGCCGAGGTGATCAGCCTTGCCATCTCCACTTCGAGCTCGGTCGGCGCCCCAAAGGTCAGGCCCCTTTGAGCGGTTTCGGCTATGGCGGCCAGAACAGCCGGGTGAGCGTGGCCCAAAATCAAGGGGCCATAGGAGGAGACGTAATCGATAAATTCATTTCCATCGACATCATAAATCTTGGAGCCCTTGCCGTGCGAAATGAAGAGAGGCTCGCCGCCGACCGCCTTAAAGGCTCGAACCGGGCTGTTGACCCCGCCTGCAATCAGCTTTACCGCCTCTTCAAAGAGCTCCTTTGATCTTTTGGTCTCCATAACATCCGCCTAGAATCGATGATTGTTTGACTACCCGTCTAATTTTTAACATAAGAGGGGTGGGTGCTCAAGAAAACCATATCGCAAACTTTATGCGCGCTGATCCTTACGCAAAATATCTCATCGAGGTCTTCTTGAACTCTCGCAGACTATACAAAAGGAGGTGATCGGCCCCTCCAGCCGCCTTGGTGATCTTGTCGGCCGCCTTTTCGCACTCCTTCTCGGTCTTGCCGTGAATCATGGCATAAAAATTATAGGGCCAATCGGGAAAGCTTCTTCTGAGATAGCAATGGCTCACCTCTCCTAGGCCTGCGGCAAGTTCTCCGGCTTTGGCTGCCGCCTCCTTCCTCAAGGCCCAGACCCCCATGGCGTTATGATTGAAGCCGGCCTCCGTGTGACGGAGGATGACCGAGATCCTGCGAAGGGCCCCGGCCCTCTCCCAGTATTTAAGCTTTTTAATGACCACATCCTCGGAAAGGCCGACGCGCAAGGCCAAAGCCTCAAAAGGTTTTCTGATGATAGGGATATCCCTACTTAGCTCCCTAATCAGGGCCCGATCTTTATCGTCCAAGGTTATCTTACCATCGTAAAGGACGGCCTTTTCTTCCTTTACCTCTTTGGCGGCCTTGGACTTGGACATCAAGCTGAAATTGACACCGATCTTATATAGGCGTTCGGCCCTAAGATCGAGAAGGTCACCCACCCCCGTCTCCCCCTTGATGACCTCTAAGATGCGTTCAAGAGCGTCCGCGTCCGCGGCTATCAGGGTAAACCAGAGGCTGTAGTCGTGTCCCCGCTCATAGGAGTGGGTGACGGCCGGAAAGCGGCAGATCCTTTCGGCCACCTCCTCGAGCCTCTCTGGGGCGACCTTCATGGCGATCAGAGTGCTCATGAATCCGAGCCGTTTGGAGTCGAAGACGCCGCCAAGCCGCCTTACGATGGGCGATTTCTTGAGTTCAGTCAGGCGGGCTAAGACCTCGTCCTCGCTCAAAGAGAGGTCTTTGCCCAGAGCAAGGAAGGGCCTCTCCTCAATCGGAAGGCCGCTTTGGGTGGCACCTAACAGAGCTTTGGCGGCCTCATCCATTCTCAATCCCCCGGGTTCTCATTCGGCTTTTCCCTTCGGAACATAGACGCAATAGGGCTCCTCGGTCAGATAATCTCCGGTCTTGGCATAAGCCCTGGCCCGGCAGCCTCCGCAACTGACCCGCCAGGCGCAGGCGGCGCATTTGCCTTTGAGTTTTGCGGGATTCCTAAGATCCACAAAGACCTCGGAATTCTCCCAGATCTCCTTGAAGCTCTTATCTCTAACATTCCCGCAATCTATATCGAGATAGCCGCAGGGCTGGACCTGACCGAGGCGTGAGATGAAGCAGAAGGACCTGCCGCCCAAGCAGCCCTGATTTCTTGAGCTTAAGCCCGGATGGCCGGATGGGGCCTTCTCCTCACAGCCGCCATGCTGATCGATTATCCTGGCAAAATGGGGGGCGCAGGTCGCCTTGAGCTCCAAGGGAGTCTTATCCTTTTTGGCATAAAACCAGTTCAATACCTCTTCGTACTCCTCTGGGGTTATCTCTTCTCCCTCAAGATCCTTACCCCGGCCGGTCGGGACCAGCAAAAATATGTGGTGAGCGACCGCCCCCAGGCTTTCGGCCAGCTTCAATATCTCTTCGAGCTCGCTAAGGTTCCTCTTGGTAATGGTGGTATTTATCTGAAACTCGACCCCGGCCAGCTTGGCATTCTCAATCCCCTTTAAGGCATCAGCAAAAGCGCCTTTCACGCCCCTAAACTCGTCGTGGATTCTAGGATCGCTGCTGTCGATGCTCACGCTGATTCTGGGCACCCCAGCCTGAGCGATCCTCTCGGCCATCTCGCTCGTTATAAGCGTCCCGTTTGGAGCCATAACCACGCGCAAACCTTGCTCCTTAGCGTAAGCGATGATCTCAAAGATGTCCCCTCTCATCAGGGGCTCGCCGCCGGTCATGATGATGATCGGTCTGGCAAAGCTGGCTATATCGTCTATGAGAACAAAGCATTCTTCGGTGGAGAGCTCTTTCCCTTCGCACTTATCGCTAGCCGAAGCCCGGCAGTGGGCGCACTTTAAATTGCAGACCCCGGTTATCTCCCAGGCGATCATCCTGGGCGGGTTAATTTGGGGCATGGAGTTTGGGGTCTGGAGCGGGCGGCCCTCTTTGCTTTTGCCTCCGAACTCGCCACTCATAACTCCAGGCTTTTTTAGCCGAGCCATTTGGCAACGTCTTTCGCGTGATAGGTCAAGATCATGTCGGCTCCGGCTCGCTTGATGGAGGTCAGCATCTCTAAGACTACCAGCTTCTCATCGACCCAGCCATTTGCGGCCGCTGCTTTTATCATGGCATATTCGCCACTCACGTTGTAGGCGGCCGTCGGGTAACCGAAGGACTCCTTAACTTTCGAAATTACGTCCAAATAGGCCAAAGCTGGTTTTACCATCAGGATGTCGGCCCCCTCTTCGATATCCAAGGCCGCCTCCCGCAAAGCTTCATCCACGTTGGCCACGTCCATCTGGTAGGTCTTGCGGTCGCCGAAGGCGGGAGCGCTGCCTGCCGCCTCGCGAAAAGGCCCGTAGAAGGCCGAGGCATACTTGGCCGCATAGGACATGATGGGCGTCTCCTTAAATCCGGCTTTATCGAGCTCGGCCCTGATGGCCGCGATGCGCCCGTCCATCATATCGGATGGAGCAACCATATCGGCTCCGGCCCGAGCGTGCGAAAGGGCGATGCTCGCCAGGATCGGCAGGCTGTCATCATTTAGAACCTCTCCATCCTTGCCGACCAGGCCGCAATGGCCGTGATCGGTATAAGCGCAGAGACAGACGTCGGTTATTACCAGAAGCTCGGGAAGATCCTTCTTAAGGGCAGCGATTGCCAATTGGACCGGGCCGTCGTCTTTATAAGCATCCGCGCCATTTGCGCTCTTCTGCTCGGGGATGCCGAAAATGATGATGGCCGGGATGCCCAACTGGGCCACCTCGGCCGCCTCTTTGACCAGCATATCGACGGAAAGGTGGAGGACGCCCGGCATCGAGACGACCTCTTCTTTTATCCTCTTGCCAGAAACGACGAACATGGGATAGATGAGATCATTCACGGTTAAGGTTGTTTCCCTGATCAGACGACGAAAATTTTCATTTTGCCTAAGCCTTCTTGGGCGATGATTTGGAAAATACATCTAATTTTCCTTTCTTCTTCAGCTTGCCTGAGTCAAGCCCACAAAGTTCTGTAAATGGTGTCCTCCTGAGATAAGAGTCATTCA
>JASEGU010000031.1 GCA_030017835.1 Actinomycetota bacterium
CATTCACCTTAGGATTCCTCAATAGTAGTTCAAGTTTTCGGGCGCAGTTCGAAGGCATGAATTATATCTACATATATAAGCTTATACATATGCTAAAAAATTAAGAAATCATTCATACTTTTGTCTTATTTTAATCGCTTTTTATCCTGCCTCAAGCCGCTCCAATTAAATGCTATAATTTGCTTGTAACTGAGCTTATTTAGGTGGCCCAATATGTCCCAAAAACCTTTAATCATCCTAGCCATAGAGACCTCGTGCGATGAAACGGCGGCGGCCGTGCTTAAGGGTGGAACCGAAATCCTCTCCAATGTCATCTCATCCCAAGTTGAGTGGCACGCCAAATTTAGCGGAGTGGTGCCCGAGATCGCCTCAAGGAAGCATGTCGAACTGATCGGTCCGGTCATCGAAGAGGCGCTACTCAAGGCGGACATAAAGCTGCAAGATGTCGATGCTATCGCGGTCACCCACGGGCCGGGCCTGGTTGGGGCGCTTCTGGTCGGTCTTGGGGTGGCCAAAGGGCTGGCCTACGGCGCCAAAAAGCCGCTCATCTGCGTGAATCACATCGAGGCTCATATTTTAGCCAACTTTCTGGAAAACCCCGATTTACAGCCGCCGTTGGTTGCTCTGGTCGTCTCAGGCGGGCATACGGCTCTCATCTATATGGAGGACTTCGGTAAATACGAAATCATGGGCGAGACCTTGGACGATGCGGCGGGCGAAGCCTTCGACAAGGTGGCCAAGTTTATGGAGCTCGGCTATCCGGGCGGCCCCATCATCGACAGACTGGCCAAAGAGGGCGACCCGACCGCCATAGATTTTCCTCGGGCCATGATGAAGAGCAAAAATTATGATTTCAGTTTGAGCGGTCTTAAGACCGCCGTCATAAATTACGTGCGCGGCGAGCGGGCCAAAGGGCATAAGATAAACCTAAATGATCTGGCCGCAAGCTTTCAGGCGGCCATCATAGACGTTCAGATAGATAAGAGCATAAGGGCGGCAAAAGAGAAGAATGTGAAAAGCCTGGTTTTGGCGGGAGGTGTCTCGGCCAATCGCACCCTTCGGGAGAGGATGGGCCAGGCGGCGGCCAAAGAGGGGATTAAGGCCTACCACTCATCCCTTGCTCTCTGCACCGATAATGCGGCCATGGTGGCCAAAGCCGCCTATCAGATGATCTTAAAGGACCCTTCGCTTCTCGACGTTTCGGCTGGGCGGAACATGGATGCCAATGCCTATCCCATCCTCGATCTCTGTCAGCATTCGTAGGATTTTTACTGACTCGCGTTTTGATGGTCTTTGAGTCTGTGGATAATGTGGAAAAATCGGCTTATTTGAAGAAATTGCCAGAACGTTTCTTTTTCGCCCTAGGGATAGTCAATGATATAAAATTTAGAGAAAAATTAAGGAACCTCTTTGAGAATATTAAAATATTTGAAAAGGCGCTTCAAAAAAATATCTCTTACTCGGCTCATTTTTTCTGTCCTATCCGGTCTTATACTTGCATTGGCCTTTCCCCACTTTAACCTCGGAGTTTTCGCCTATATTGCTCTTGTTCCGCTCTTTTTTATCCTTCTTTTATCGGACCCTTTCGAAGGCTTCGTTTATGGCTTTGTGGGCGGGCTTGCCTTCTTTGTGACCACCGCTTATTGGATGTTCTTATTCGGCAGATTGGCCGGATATGCCTTCGTCATCTTCCAGTCTCTCTTCTTTGCGGCCTTCGGAGCGGGGGTTGCTATTATCCACAGGTTTTATGGGCGGGGCGCAAGGCTCATCCTTATCCCAGCTCTCTGGGTCTCGGTTGAGCTCATCCGTTCAATCGGACCGTTCGGCCTCTCCTTTGGAGCGCTAGGATACAGTCAGCATGATCTTGGTCCGGCCTTGGCCGCATCTTCGGTTATCGGTCTTTACGGTCTCTCTTTTCTCATATCTCTCGCCAATCAGGTGGCCGCCGAAATCATCCTCTTCTTTAAAGAGCGATCGATCATGGCAGAGGGGACAAAAGTCTTCAAACCAGACCTCATCAAGATGGGTGCCACGCTTCTTCTGCTCCCACTGGTCTTAACGGTCGCAGTTATTCTTCAACTCAGTGGCCGCCCTTTGGTTGGGCGGCGCATCGAGGTTGCCGTGCTGCAACCAAATATCCCCCAAGAGGTGAAATGGCAGCCCTTAAGTGAGAAGGTTATATTCGATATACATATAAAGCTGGCCAAGGAAGCGGCCGCCAGGCGGCCGGATATTATCATCTGGCCCGAGACGGCCGTTCCCGCATACCTCTTGGATGAGGAGGAATATTTGGGTCAAATACGGAGTCTGGCCAAGGAGTCGGGCGCCCATATGCTGGTCGGAGGTCTATCTGAGCGCACGGATGTGGCAAAGCATGACAAGGAGGCCGCCTCCAATTCGGCCTTCCTCTTTGGATCGAACGGTGAGCTTCTGGGTCGCTACGACAAGCTTAGAATAGTCCCCTTCGGTGAGTACATTCCGCTTAGACCGATTTTTTCTTGGATAAAGGCGCTTGAGACCATCGCCTATGACGCCCACCCCGGAAACGAAATGACCGTCTTCGATACCGGTCTTGGCAGGTTTTCGGCCGTCATCTGTTTCGAATCGACCGACACTTTTCTGGTGAGGGGCTTTGCAGGCAAGGGGGCCCAAGCCCTCATCGTTATGACTAACGATGGTTGGTTCAAGGAGACGGCCGCCGCCGAGCAGCATCTCACCATGGCCAAGTTGAGGGCGGCTGAAAACGGGTTCTACGTCGTCCAGGCGGCAAACACCGGGATCTCGGCGATAATAGATAGAGATGGCCGGATAATCGAAGAGACGTCTCTAGGCGTTGAGACCATCCTGACCGGCCGGATAGAACTTGGCAGAAACGAGACGTATTACAATCGCTATGGCCACATCTTGCCCTGGGCGCTCCTTGCACTCTCAGCAACATCGCTTATTCTGATTTTAAGAAAAAAGCCGCATTTTTAAGCTCCAAAACCCGTTGATTTTTAAAATCCCTTATTGTAAGATAAATTCTGCTCTGGTTAGCAGTCAATTAATAAGAGTGCTAAAAAGACTTAAATATCCATTTTAACAGGAGGGATGGTAATGAACTTAAAGCCTTTGGGCGACCGGGTAGTGGTCAAACCCGGCAAGAGCGAAGAGATGACCAAGAGCGGGATAGTCATTCCCGACACCGCAAAAGAGAAGCCACATGAGGGCGAGATAGTGGCCGTCGGTAGCGGCAAGATGGAGGATGGCAAGCTGACCCCCTTGGAGGTCAAGGTGGGCGACAAGGTCCTCTACTCCAAATACGGAGGGACCGAAGTCAAGCTGGACGGCGAAGATTATCTCATCATGCGTGAGAGCGACATCTTAGCCATCGTCAAATAGTCTTTTAAAAAGGAGGAGATTGCTTAAATGCCAAAACTCATAGAGTTTGATGAGGATGCAAGACGAAAGATGCAAGACGGCGCCGACGCCTTAGCCAACGCGGTCAAGGTTACTTTGGGGCCGAGGGGGCGAAACGTAGTTTTAGAGAAGAAATTTGGCGCTCCGACCATAACCAATGACGGCGTAACCATCGCCAAAGAGATTGAGCTCGAAGATCCGTTTGAGAATATGGGAGCCCAGCTCGTCAAAGAGGTGGCCACCAAGACCAATGATGTGGCCGGAGATGGCACCACCACTGCCACCCTCTTGGCCCAGCAGATGATCACACAGGGTCTCAAGAACGTAACGGCCGGCGCCAATCCGATGTTCATCAAGAAGGGCATCGAGAAGGCCGTTTCGATGGCCGTCGAGGAGATCCAGAAGATGAGCAAACCCATTGCCGACGATACCAAGAAGATTGCAGAAGTCGCCGCCATTTCGGCGGCCGATGAGGAGATCGGCTCCAAAATAGCTGAGGCCATGGGCAAGGTCGGGAAAGACGGCGTCATCACCGTTGAGGAGTCCCAGACCTTCGGTATCGATATCGAGGTAGTCGAGGGTATGCAGTTCGATAAGGGTTACCTCTCGCCCTACATGGTGACCGATGCCGAGAGGATGGAGGCCGTCTTGGACGATCCCTTCATATTGATCGCAAACCAGAAGATCTCCGCCGTTCATGATCTGCTTCCCATTTTGGAAAAGATCATGCAGACTGGAAAGGCTCTGCTGATTATCGCCGAGGACATCGAGGGCGAGGCTCTGGCCACTCTGGTCGTCAACAAGATTCGCGGAACCTTCACCTGCGTTGCTACCAAGGCTCCCGGCTTTGGAGATAGGCGCAAGGCGATGCTTGCCGATATCGCCATCGTTACCGGCGGTCAAGTCGTTACCGAAGAGCTCGGCATGAAGCTTGAGAATGTCACTTTGGATATGCTGGGCCGAGCTCACAGGGTTCAGGTAACCAAGGAGAATACCACGCTCATCGGCGGTCAAGGCGAGATGGAGGCCATCAAGGGTCGCATCAACCAGATCAAGGCCGAGATCGAGCAGAGTGATTCCGAGTTCGATAAAGAGAAGCTGCAAGAAAGACTCGCCAAACTCTCGGGCGGAGTCGCTGTCATCAAGGTGGGCGCCGCAACCGAGGTTGAGCTGAAGGAGAAGAAGCACCGCATCGAGGACGCTCTCTCGGCGACTCGGGCGGCTATCGAAGAGGGGATAGTTCCTGGCGGCGGCGTGGTCTTGGTCAATTGTATCGAGGCCATCGATAAAGCCAAGGCGACCGGAGACGAAAGGACGGGCATCGAAATAGTGGAGAGGGCCCTGGAAGAGCCGCTTCGCCAGATTGCCAACAATGCCGGTTTGGAAGGCTCGGTCGTCGTCGAGAAGGTCAAGACCTTGAAGAAGGGTCAGGGGCTCAATGCCGCTACCTTCGAATATATCGATATGGTTGAGGCCGGGATCATCGATCCGGCCAAAGTGACCAGGTCTGCTCTGCAAAATGCAGCCAGCGTGGCCGCCATGTTCTTGACCACCGAAGTTGCCATAGCCGACAAACCCGAGGAGAACAAGATACCGATGGGCGGCGGCATGGGCGGAATGATGTAAGCGGGCTATCGCTCAGATAAGGAATAAAAAAAGGGACCCCCAATCGGGGGTCCCTTTTTGCTTCTCACTTCTCCAGTGCGAGCTTGCTCTCTTTTAGAGAATTCATCCCCAAATACTCGATGAAATCAAGGTGTTTGATCTCGAGGTGTGTTGCTCCGCAGATGCACTGATAAAGAGAGTCCTCGTAACTCTCGTGCTTTTTGCTGTCAACCACCTTCATGAACCATCCGCAAGATTTACATATCAATCCACCCTCACCACCTTCTTTTGTCCGCTCAATGCACGTGATTCTTCTTTTGTAAAAGCTCAAATTACCTTTTCGGTAAAGAATTATATCGACGAATGAGAGTAAAAACTTTAATGGCCCGCCTTCATTTGGATTTAAGCCGAGTTGGGTGATAAATCAAGAAGAAGATTTTATCAAAAACTAGAGGGGGCTTAAGGCCGAGCGGTTTAGGATTTTCTGCGCCGGTTTTTGGCCCATCCCTCTGGTTGACATCTCACTTTTACCACGTTAAGATTAGTTAATTTTAAGGGGCGGGAAGGAAATCTCAAAGATGGTATAACCCAGCTTATCAACCGGATTTTTGGTTGAGTGAGACTGGGTTATTTTATAATTGATCTATCTATCGAAAGGCGGATAATTGATGGAAGTTGAGATCGGAAAGGGCAAATCGGGGCGCAGGGCGTATGGTTTCGATGATATCGCTATAGTTCCAAGCAGGAGGACCAGAGATCCTCAGGATGTCGATATTAGCGGAAAGCTCGGCGGCTTTGATCTGAAGCTTCCGGTCCTTGCCTCGGCTATGGACGGGGTGGTCGATCCCAAATTCGCCATCGAGATGGGTAGGCTCGGTGGCCTTGCCGTCTTGAACCTGGAAGGGCTCCAGACCAAGTTTGAGGATCCAACCAAGGTCTTGGATGATATCGCCTCATTCGAAAAGAGCGAGGCGACCGCTAAGATGCAAGAGATCTACAAGGAGCCGGTAAAACCCGAATTAATTACCCAAAGGATAAAAGAGATAAAAGCAGGCGGCGCCCTTGCTGCGGCCTCGCTCACCCCTCAAAGGGTTATGGACTACTATCAGGCGGCTTTGGATGGCGGACTCGATCTTCTGGTCATCCAGGGCACGGTCATCAGCGCCGATCACGTCAGCAGCAAGGCCGAGCCGCTCGATCTTGGCGCCTTCATCAAATCGCTTCCCATCCCGGTAGCTGTGGGCGGCTGCTGCTCGTATGCTTCGGCCCTCCATTTGATGAGGACCGGGGCGGTCGGAGTCTTGGTTGGAGTCGGGCCTGGCGCGGCCTGCACCACAAGGCAGGTTCTGGGCCTGGGCGTTCCACAGGCTACTGCCATCGCCGACTCCATAGCGGCCAGGATGAAACATCTTGACGAGACGGGCGAATATGTGGCCGTCATCGCCGACGGCGGCATGAGGACCGGCGGAGATATTGCAAAAGCCATCGCTTGCGGGGCGGATCTGGTTATGATCGGCTCGCCGCTTGCCAGAGCCAAAGAGGCTCCGGGGCGGGGCTATCACTGGGGTATGGCGACCTTCCACCCCGAGCTTCCCAGGGGAGCCCGCGTCAAGACCGAGATCGCCGGAAGTCTAAAAGAGATACTGCTTGGACCGGCCCACGAGAACGACGGCACTTTAAACCTCTTTGGAGCCCTCAAGACATCCATGGCTACCTGCGGCTACGAGAATATTAAGGCCTTTCAGAAGGCTGAGATAATGGTCGCCCCGGCACTTAAGACCGAGGGCAAGGTGCTGCAAAAATCTCAGGACGTCGGCATGTGCTAGTCCTCCTTTTATAAACCGCTAAAGGGCCGCGCTTAGAAATATTATTTGGAGACTTATCCATGGAATCACACGAACTTCAAAAGGTATTAGTCGTAGATTTCGGCGGCCAGTACAGCCGCCTTATCGCTCGGCGCGTCCGAGAATGCAAGGTCTATTCGGAGATAATCCCCTTCAATACAAGCGCGAGCGAGATAGCAAAGCTTGCTCCAAGCGCCCTCATCCTTTCGGGCGGCCCGGCCAGCGTCCATATCGATGGGGCTCCCAAATGCGATCCCAAGATATTTCAGCTCGGCCTGCCGATTCTTGGCATCTGCTATGGGATGCAACTCATGGCCGACATACTCGGCGGAGAGGTGGCCGAGACAAAAAAGAGCGAGTACGGCAAGACCAAGCTTAAAGCTAAAAGAGAGAGTCTTCTCTTCAAAGATCTCGCCGCAAAACAAGACGTCTGGATGAGTCATCGAGATTCGGTCAAGGTTATGCCAGCCGGCTTTACAGCCACTGCCTCTACCGAATCAACCGAGATTTCCGCCATGGAGAATGCCGAAAGAGGGCTCTACGGCGTCCAATTCCACCCCGAGGTCAACCATACTGCTTACGGAATAGAGATGCTCAAGAACTTTCTCTTTAATGCCGCCCCTTGCACTCCGTCTTGGACTCGCGTCTCGATAATCGAGCGCTCCATCGCCGAAATCAAAGAGAGGGTGGGTGGCGCCAAAATAATATGCGGCCTCTCTGGTGGGGTCGATAGCGCGGTTGCCGCCGTCTTGGTTCATAAGGCGGCCCCCGACCAGCTCACCTGCGTCTTTGTCGATCACGGTCTCCTTAGAAGCGGTGAAGCGGATCAGGTTGAAGAGGTTTTTAAAAAGAATTTCAAGATAGATCTGGTCAAGATAGATGCGAGCGAGCGCTTTCTTGCCAAACTGAAAGGGGTGGTCGATCCGGAAAAGAAACGGGTCACCATTGGCGAGGAGTTCATCCGCGTCTTTGAGGAGTTTGCAAGGACCAAAACTGAAGTCGATTTTCTGGTTCAGGGCACCCTCTATCCTGATGTCATAGAGAGCGGAACTAAAGACGCGGCCAAGATAAAGACCCACCATAACGTGGGCGGCTTGCCCCTCGATATGGAGTTCAAACTGGTGGAACCGCTTCGCCTCCTCTTCAAGGATGAGGTGAGAGCGATCGGCGAGGAGCTGGGCCTTTCCGAAGAGATAGTCTGGCGTCAGCCCTTCCCGGGGCCCGGTCTTGCCATCAGGATAATCGGCGAGGTTACGGCCGAGAGACTCGAACTCTTGAGGCAGGCCGATGTTATAGTCATCGAAGAGATAAAACGGGCCGGCCTCTACCGGAGCATCTGGCAGTCCTTTGCCGTTCTGCCCTGTATAAAGAGCGTCGGAGTGATGGGCGACGAGAGGACCTATTCCGATGCCATAGCCATTAGGGCCGTTCAGTCCGATGATGCCATGACGGCCGATTGGGTGAGGCTCCCCTATGAAGTCTTAGAGAGGCTGAGTAGCCGGATAATCAACGAGGTAGCCGGGGTCAATCGGGTAGTATATGATATAAGCTCCAAACCGCCAAGCACGATCGAGTGGGAGTAGGGAGTGGGTAGTGGTTAGTATAGGGAGTGGGGAGGAGTGTAATGCTTTCCATTAGATTTTTAACTAATCACTCCGCACTAACAACTACCAACTAAAGACTAACAACTAATTGGAGGTTTCATGACAGATGTCCAGAAAGAGATAGAACATTTAAGGGAGATAATCGACCGCATCGATGAAAAGTTGATAGAGGGTCTAAACGACCGGGCAAAGATCGTATTGGAGATCAGAGACCTCAAGGCAAAAGGGGGTCTGCCCATCTACGATCCACGCAGGGAAGAGGAGATCTTCGAAAAGATCTCAGCTAAAAACAAAGGGCCTCTCTACGACGATGCTCTAAAGGGTGTCTATGAAGCCATCCTTCATTGCATGAAGGATTTGGAGAGTTAAATGGAGACCTTCTCAAAAGATAAGGTTGTTATAATCGCGGGCCCCTGCGCTATCGAGAGCCGTAAGCAGCTTTTAGAGGTGGCAGAGTCTGTCCAAAAGGCGGGCGTCAAATTCTTGCGTGGCGGAGCCTACAAGCCGAGAACATCCCCTTATAGCTTCCAAGGCTTGGAGGAGGAGGGCCTAAAGTATATCGCCGAAGCGGGCGTCAAGTTTGGTCTTAAGACAGTGACCGAGGTCGTCGATCCCGAGCTGGCCACCCTCGTGGCCGATCACGTCGATGTCCTTCAGGTTGGGGCGAGAAACATGGATAACTACGCCCTCTTAAAGAAGATAGGCAAGGTGACGGCCGAAAATCATAAGATGGTCCTACTCAAGAGGGGGTTCGCTTCCACCATCGAGGAGTGGCTTTTAGCTTCAGAGTACATCACCTCGGCCGGTAATCCCAACGTGATACTCTGCGAGCGGGGGATAAGGACATTTGAGACGGCAACCCGTTTTACCCTCGACTTAAATGCGGTTCCTTTGATAAAGAAGCTGAGCAGCCATCCGATAATTGTCGATACCTGTCATTCTACCGGTCACGCCGATATGGTCATTCCAATGAGCCGAGCGGCCATTGCGGCTGGGGCTGATGGGATAATGGTTGAGGTTCATCCCAATCCCAAAAAGGCCCTCTGTGATGGAGCCCAATCGCTCACTTCGTCCGAACTTCTAGATCTGATTGAAGAGCTGAAACCGATAGCTGCAGCCCTCGGTAAAGAGGTCTCATAAGGGTTTAAGCCGAGATGATGAGCTTAGTCGTCTTAAGATCGATGTTCTCATGGATCTCTTTGGCAAATTCTTCCGGAATCCTGATACAGCCGATGCTGGCCGGACTGCCTAGTTTATTGATTTGATAGAGCTTCTTGGTCCTAATAACTATCGGCCAAGCATGAATGGCCAGATGTTTGCCGAAGTAGCTTGGATAGTTGGCATAGAGTTGAAGGTTATAGCTATAGAGACGCGGTTTCTGTTTGACGAACTTGAAGGTGCCGATGGGAGTGCTCCATCTCTTCCCGGCTGAACAAGGACTTTCGAAGAGGAGCTCGCCTGCTGCGTTATAGGCCGAGATGGTCTGACCGGATTTCTTTCTCACGTTTTTAACCTCAACCCGTGCGATTTTTGTATCGGGCGTGGCGATCTCCTCGATCTCCTCTGTCACGGGCTCCTTGGCAAGAGGCCCCTCAATTATCTCAACTATCTCTTGGCTGAAGAATTTCTTGCCAAAGAGACGTTTTACGGCGGCAACGTCAGCCTGGGCCGAGCCGTCTGGCAACAATAATGATGATAAGAGAAGGGCGGTCAAGATCGATACCTTGAGCCAAAAATTTGGAGTCTTCATAAAAATTAGATTATCATATTTTTGTCAGATTACAAAAGAAGCTATGAGTCCAGCAAGCAAGGGGTATCTTGAGAGCCTATCTTGACATAGAGACGTCTTTTGACGGCAAGGTGACGGTCGTCGGCATATACCGGCCAAGCCGGGATTTTACGCAGTTCATAAGGCCTAAAATAGAAGCCGAAGCTATCCTTGATTTTTTGGATGGGGCCGAGACGATCATAACCTTCAATGGCCTACGCTTCGATCTTCCGGTGATCGAGAAGGAGTTTGGGCTGAAACTTGCCACCTCCTTCAATCAGGCCGATC